>JAYTZZ010000234.1:0-6907 GCA_043741595.1 Hyphomicrobiales bacterium
CTACCGGCGGTCGATGAGGACGCCGAACTCGATCCTTTCGCGGAGGGCGGGTTGTTCGCCGACGCAGCGGAGCCCGAGGAAGAGTTTCCGCTGGACGGCCTCGGAATGGTGCCGGGATATGGCGAGGATGAGAATCTGCCGCCCTATCCGGACGACGATCTCGAATCGCTCGTCCGCCGTCGCCGGCCAACCCGCAACCTGATCATCGTGGGCGCGGTTGTTGCCATCGCGCTCGTTGGTGGCATCTCCTTCGCGATGTTCAGTTCGGGCACCACCGGCACGACACCGCCGCCGCTGATCGCTGCCGACGGCGGGCCCACCAAGATCACGCCGGACGACAGCGCCACAACCGACACGGATGCGCAGAACAAGCTGATCTACGACCGTGTGAATTCGGGCGAGGCTGCAAACAGCGACACGACGCTGGTGACGCCAGGCGACGGCCCCATCAACGACGTGGCAACCGACGATACGAGCAACAACGCCATCTCGCGGGTGATCATACCCGGCGGTCCGGGGATCGACGCGCCGGCAACCGATGACGCCCTTCGGCTCGACAACCAGCAGGACAGTGTTGCCCCGCCTGTCGCTGAAACGCCGTCCGATGCAATCACGGCTCTCGCCGCTAATGACGCCGCCGGCACCAACGACCCCGACGCAATCCAGCCGATCGGCCCGCGCAAGGTCCGCACCGTCGTGGTCAAGCCGGACGGGACTATCCTGTCCAGCAACGCAACGGACGCGGCAGCTCCCGCTGACGCAGCGGCGCCGCAAGCGACAGCGGTGACTCCGCTTCCGACTCCCACTCCTCCGGTAACCGATGACACCGCGGCGATTGCCGGAAACGCCGGCAAGGATCTGCCGATCACCGACGCGCCGGACACCACGGCTACCGCCGAGGTGGCTCAACCGGAGCCGCCGCCGGTGGCCGAGCCTGCGCCGACCGCGGTAGCCGAGGCAAAGCCGCTGCCTAAGCCCACGGCAGAGACGAAGGTGGCATTGGCCGAGCCGGCAGACGCCAATGCGCCGATCGATCTGGCGAAGAATGGGCCAGCTACTGCGGGGGCGAACGGCGGCACCCTGGTTCAGATCTCGTCGCAGAAATCCGAAGACGCTGCGCGCGCCACCTACCGCGAGCTCCAAAGGCGCTATCCGAATATTCTTGGCCGCTACGAGGTGAACATCCAACGAGCCGACGTTCCAGACCGCGGCACGTTCTATCGCGTTCGTGTCGGGCCATTCTCGGGCGGCGACGCGCAACGCCTCTGCGACGATCTCAAGTCGGCCGGTGGCGATTGCGTACTGGCGAAGCGGTGATCGACGGCAACGGTCAGCGTCGGTGAAAGCATTCATTTCCGGGTGCGCCGGACCTCGGCTTGCGAGAGAGGAAATTGATTTTTTCGCGGGCGAGCAGCCTTTCGCGCTAATCCTCTTCCAGCGGAACTGCCGAGAGCCGGGAGAAATCCGGGATCTCGTCGCGGGATTTCGCAATGCCGTCGGCCGCCTCGATGCGCCGGTCCTCATCGACCAGGAGGGCGGGCGGGTCCAGCGGCTGAAGCCTCCGAACTGGCCAGCGTATCCGCCGGCAAGGGTCCATGGGGTGCTCGCCGACAAAAACCTCGAAGGAGCGCGGCGGAGCGCCTGGCTGCACGGCCGGCTGATTGCCGCCGATCTCCACGACCTCGGCATCGATATGAACTGCGCCCCGGTGCTTGATGTCATTGTGGAAGGCGCGAGCGACGCGATCGGCAACCGCTCGTTCGGCACCGACCCTTATGTCGTTGCTGCCCTTGGCCGATCTTTGGCAGACGGATTGCTAGCGGGCGGTGTGGTGCCGGTGATGAAGCACATTCCGGGGCAGGGACGTGCAACAAGCGACAGTCACGTCAACTTGCCGGTGATCGAATCTGACATCGCAACGCTCGCGGGCTCGGACTTCGTCCCCTTCGCGGAACTTGCCGACCTGCCGATCGCAATGACCGCTCATGTCATTGTGAATGCTGTCGATAGCGATCACGCGGCGACCGTCTCACAGGCGGTGATTCGGGATATCATCCGGAAACGAATCGGTTTCGATGGCCTTCTGGTGAGCGACGACGTGTCGATGCATGCACTTTCTGGGGATTACTCCATCCGAGCGGCAGCTATTTATGACGCTGGCTGCGATCTCGTGCTTCACTGCAATGGCCGGACCGAGGAGATGCGCGAAATCGGTGGTGCGGCGCCCGCTCTCGGAGGCAAAACACGAGAGCGGGCGACTCGCGCACTCAGCGCCCGCAAGGAACCGGCCCCCCTGGATAGAGAAGCGGCGCGCGAGGAGTTCCTCGCGTTGCTTTCGTCTGTGCCATGGCCGGCGGTAAGCTGACCCATGAGCACGGCCCCCACCAACAGCGAACAGGATCAGGAAAAGATCTGGGAAGCATACGCCGCGCTCGATCGCGGCAACGAGGAACCGACGCTCGTCGTCGATGTCGCCGGTTTCGAGGGGCCGCTCGACCTGCTGCTCGAACTCGCGCGCGCCCAGAAGGTTGACATCACACGCATCTCGATCCTGGCTCTCGCCAACCAGTACCTCACGTATATCGAGCAGATTCGTAGTTTGCGGCTGGAACTTGCGGCCGACTACCTGGTGATGGCGGCATGGCTGGCCTACCTGAAATCGCGGCTGCTCCTTCCGGAGATCGACGATGGCGAGGAGCCGACCGGCGAAGAACTAGCCGCCGAACTGGCTTTCCGCCTCCGGCGCCTCGAAGCCATGCGCGACGCCGCGGCGCGACTCGCCAATCGTGACCGGTTGGGCCGGGACATTTTTGCCCGCGGCGCGCCCGAGCCGATCGAGATCAAGCGGCGGAGCGAATATTCCGCCACGCTCTACGATCTTCTCTCTGCCTACGCCGCCCAGCGCCAGGAGAAGGCGATCGCCGTCGTCACCATCGGCGCCCGCGAGGTTTGGTCGTTGCAGGATGCGCGCGAGGCGCTCGGCCGGATGATCGGCCGCGTCGCCGAATGGACGCCGCTCGAAGTATTGCTGACGCCGTACCTCGCGCAGCTCGGCATGCGTCGCAGCGTGACCGCGAGCGCCTTCGGCGCGAGCCTCGAACTCGCGCGCGAAGGCAGGCTGGAACTCCGCCAGACCGAGCACTTCACGCCCCTCTATGTCCGCGATCGCTCGCCGGTCGCCCTTGTCTCATCGGAGACCGGAAATGCCTAACTCGAGTGCCGCCGTCATGATCGCCGTCGACAACGATGCCAACGCCGCCAGTCAATCGCCGGAAGACTGGGGGCAGAACCTGCGCATGGTCGAGGCGCTGATGTTCGCCGCGGGCGAGCCGGTCGCCGCCGAGGACCTCGCGGGTCGCCTGCCGGAAGGTGCCGATATCGCCGGGCTCCTCGCCGAGCTGCAGGCGCTTTATGCCGATCGCGGCGTCAACCTGGTGCAGGTCGCGGGCAAGTGGTCGTTCCGCACGGCCGGCGATCTGTCGTTCCTGCTCTCACGCGAGGCAATCGAGCAGCGGCGCCTGTCGCGCGCCGCGCTGGAGACACTCGCGATCATCGCCTATCACCAGCCAGTAACGCGTGCCGACATCGAGGAGATCAGAGGCGTCGCCACCTCGAGCGGCACGCTCGACGTGTTGCTCGAATGCGGCTGGATCAGGATGCGAGGCAGGCGGAAGACCCCCGGGCGGCCGATCACCTACGGCACCACGGAAGGCTTCCTTTCCCATTTCGGGCTGGATGCGGTGGCTGATTTGCCGGGGATCGAGGAACTGAAGGCGGCCGGACTGCTCGATGCACGGGTGCCGGCGAATTTCCAGATCCCCGAGCCGACCGCCAACGAAGACCTCGCGCCCGACGAGGACCCCCTCGACGAGGCCGACCTCCTGGACGGCGGCGAACCCCGCTAGGCGCCTCGGATCGTTCGCCGATTTGCCATCGGGCCGGTTAGCGCCTATTTGGTTTGAAAGAGGCGCCGCGCGGCTTGGCGCGGCCGAATTGGCTGATTTTGGACGATTGGAGAAGGACCTATGGGTTCACTCAGCATCTGGCACTGGCTGGTGGTCGTGCTGGTCGTCGTGCTTCTCTTCGGGCGCGGCAAGATTTCCGACCTGATGGGCGACGTCGCCAAGGGCGTGAAGAGCTTCAAGAAGGGCCTCGCCGACGACGATGAGGCGCCGAAGCCCATCGAAAGCAAGGCGTCCGAAGAGAAGAGCAAGGTCGGCTAGCGGCAGGCTTTCCGCCGCCGCGTATCGAAGCGACTGGCTCAATGTTTGAAATCGGCTGGACCGAACTCCTGGTGATTGCGCTGGTGGCGATCGTCGTCATCGGCCCGAAGGATTTGCCGCGCGCGCTCCGCACCGTCGGCCAATGGAGCGGCAAGCTGAAGCGTATGGCGCGCGAGTTCCAGGGGCAGTTCAACGAGGCGCTGAAAGAAGCCGAACTCGACGGCGTCAAGAAGGACCTCGAGTCGCTCGGGAAGATCGACCCGCTCGCCGGCGTGCGCAAGGAAATGACCAAGCTCGACATTCGCAACGATCTGGCGAAGCCGATCGCCGCTGTGGTCGCACCCAAACCTGAACTGGCGGCTCCCGCTGAGACGCCGAAGGCCGAGCCGTGAGCGGCGAAGACGACATCGAGGCCAGCCGCGCGCCGCTCCTTACCCACCTGATCGAACTGCGCGGGCGGCTGATCCGCGCGCTCATCGCCATTCTCGTTGCGTTCATCGTCTGCTTCGCGTTCGCCAAGCAGATCTACAACGTGCTGCTCATGCCCTACGTCTGGGCGGCCGCCAACCACGGCGACGCGGCGAAGCTGATCTACACGGCACCGCAGGAATATTTCGTCACGCAGATGAAGGTCGCGCTCTTCGGCGCGCTGTTCGTCGCCTTCCCGGTGATCGCGACGCAGATCTACAAGTTCGTCGCGCCCGGCCTCTACAAGAAAGAGCGGAAGGCGTTCGTCCCGTATCTCGTCGCGACGCCGTTGTTGTTCATCCTCGGCGGCGCGGTGGTGTTCTTCATCCTCATGCCGCTGGCACTGCGTTTCTTCCTGTCGCTGCAGCAGTCAGGCAGCATCGACAGCGCGTCGATCGAAGCGCTGTTCAAAGTCAGCGACTACCTCTCGCTGATCATGGGGCTGATTCTCGCCTTCGGGCTCGTGTTCCAGTTGCCGATTGTCCTGACGCTGCTGGCGCGGGTTGGCATCGTCTCGTCCGAAATGCTGAGGAGTGGGCGGCGCTACGCCATCGTGCTGGCCTTCATCGCCGCGGCGGTGCTGACGCCGCCCGACATCATCTCGCAGATCAGCCTCGCCATCCCGACGCTCCTCCTCTACGAGGCCTCGATCTGGTCGGTTCGCGCCGTCGAGAAGCGCCGGGCCGTCGATGACGCCGCCAGCGAGGCGGCGAAGGCGACCTGACGGCGGGTTTGTGCGGGCGCGGGGTTTGGCGCTACAAGGCCGCACCAAAGCCGCTTGAGACCCACCCATGCTCGACATCAAATGGATTCGCGAGAACCCCGAAGCGCTCGACCGCGCGCTTGTGAACCGGCGGGCGGAGCCAGCGTCGGCGCGGCTGATCGCGCTCGACGAGGCGCGGCGCGCGACCATCACGAAGCTCGAAGAAGCGCAGGCGCGGCGGAATACCGCCTCGAAGGAAATCGGCAACGCCAAGGCGAAGAAGGACGAGGTCACGGCCGCGAAGCTGATGGCCGAGGTCGCCGCGTTGAAGGACACGATGGCGAGCCTCGACGCCGGGGCGAAAGCCGCCGACAAGGCGCTTGAAGATGCGCTCGCCATCATCCCCAATGTTCCACAGTCCGATGTGCCGGTCGGCGAGGATGAGCGCGCCAACACCGAATACCGGCGCTGGGGCAGCCGTCCGGGCCTGAACGACGCCAAGGAGCACTTTGTGCTCGGTGAAGCGCTAGGGCAGATGGATTTCGAGGCAGGAGCCAAATTGTCCGGCTCTCGCTTTGTCGTTTTGAGGAAGGGGCTCGCTCGTCTCGAACGCGCCATCGGCCAGTTCATGATCGATCTGCACACCGAGGAACACGGGTACACGGAAATCCAACCGCCGTTGCTAGTGCGGGATGAGATCCCCTACGGGACTGGCAACCTGCCGAAGGCAGTGGACGATATGTTCAGCACAGCAACCGTTCTCAGCAAGAAGGTAGCTGAACTTGAAGGAGCAATTGAATCGACGGATTCCTTCATCGAACGGATGCGTTCGGAGAAGACACTCTATCCGGGCGCGTACGAGTTTGACCCAAGGATACAGCAGTCTGCCGACGCCAGCATCGCGTCCGCGGAGGCCTATCGAGCGGAGCGTGTGGCTGAGGCTGAGCGCATTCGACGGGAAAATCCAACGGCAGCCAAGTCTCTCTGGCTCATCCCCACAGCCGAAGTTCCCCTTACAAACCTCGTCCGTGAGTCCATTCTCTCCGAAGACGAATTGCCGCTGCGCTTCACGGCATTGACCCCGTGTTTCCGCTCGGAGGCGGGGGCTGCCGGCAAGGACACGCGCGGCATGTTGCGCCAGCACCAGTTCGACAAAGTCGAACTGGTCTCCATCACGACACCCGAAAAATCCGCGGAAGAGCATGAGCGCATGCTCACCTGCGCCGAGGAGGTGTTGAAGCGCCTCGACCTGCACTATCGCGTCATGACGCTTTGCACCGGCGACATGGGTTTCGCTTCGCAGAAGACCTACGACATCGAGGTCTGGCTGCCGGGCCAGAACATGTATCGCGAAATCTCAAGCTGCTCGGTCTGCGGCGAGTTCCAAGCGCGGCGCATGATGGCGCGCTATCGGCCGAAAGGCGGCGCCTTCCAGTCAAACGTGTTTCAACCATCTGTTTTTCAGACAAGCGGTCCTCGCTACGTGCACACGCTGAACGGCTCCGGCGTCGCC
>JAYTZZ010000235.1:0-6883 GCA_043741595.1 Hyphomicrobiales bacterium
GCGTTTGGCGGCCTGGGCAACGGCCTTCAGCTTGCCGATGTTCTTGTCGACGGCGGCAAACAGGTCTTCGGATTCGCGCGAAGACTTGCGTGGCGGCCGGCGGGCGGCGGCCGGCACCGGCGAGGCGCGGGCAGGCTTGCGGGATCTGGGCGTTTTGGCGGGCATCTGGCTCTGCTGGTCGATTCGCGGCGGCAGTTTGGCATGAGCGGGCGCGGCTTGCATCGCCGCCACCCGCGTCATGTAATGCAGGTCGCGCCGGTGGGGAGGCTTGCAATGGCAATGCCCCAGAAGGGGGGGCGTCGCTGACAGATACTCTTCACCCGACCGCACGCCAGGGAACACGCATGCCAGCCACCCAAACCCTGCCGATCGAGCTTTACTATTGGGCCACGCCGAACGGCTTCAAGATTTCGATCGCGCTGGAGGAACTGGGTGTCCCGTACGCGGTGCGCTTCATCAACATCGGAAAAGGCGAGCAGTTCATGCCGGCATTTCTGGCTGTCTCGCCGAATAATCGTATCCCGGCGATCGTCGACCCCGAGGGACCGGACGGCAAACCGATCTCAGTCTTCGAGTCTGGCGCGATCCTGATCTACCTCGGCGAAAAGTTCGGGCGGCTCTATGGCAGGAACGCGCGCGAGCGGGTTGCGATCAACGAATGGCTGATCTGGCAAGTAGCGAACGTCGGACCGGTGTTCGGGCACTACAATCATTTCCGCAAGTACGCCAGGGAGCAGGCGCCGTACGCGATTAAACGCTTCGGCGACGAGGTCCACCGCCTGTTTCGCGTGCTGAACGACTGGCTCGCCACGCGCGACTTTGTTGTCGGTGACTACTCCATCGCCGACATCGCGCTATTCGGTTGGATCCGAAACTGGAAGAATCGCGACGTCGATATCGCCGAGTTCCCCAACGTCGAGAAATGGCACGACCGAATCGCCGCGCGGCCTGCCACTCAGCGTGGGCTAGCCCTAAAGGCGCCGGTTGAGCTCGACATCGTCAACGATGACGAAGCGCGAAAGGTGCTGTTCGGTCAGCGATAGGTCGGGAGCGGGGACCGGCTATTTGTGGCGCTGCGCCGACTGCCAAACCGTCCACAGGAAGATCAGCATCGAGGCCAGCGTGAACAGCGCGCCGGGGATGACAAACATCGCCCATGTGCTGTTGCCGAGGTTGGCGCCGGCGATTCCCGGAATGAAGAGGATCATGCCGATCACCGCCACCCAGAAATGCCATTGGGCAAGCGGCGCGTTGGCCGCCATCTGATCGCCTCGATAGAAGAGGCCGAAAAGCATCATCGTCGCCCAACCGACAAGATTGAGGTGGGCATGGAGGGGCGTCAGCGTGAAGTCCTCCGACGTGCCCATGTAGACGCCGAGAACCATGCCGAGGATCACGAAGACGATGCCGGCGAGCATGAAGCGGTAGGCGAGGGGAATGGACATTGGGACCTCTCGGAGGCTGGTTGGTGAGGGCTTTTGGACGGTCAGATACTCGTCGGGAATTCGGTTGAAGCATAGCTGCGGCACTGAATCCGGGCATTGCCTCCGCGAGTCCTGTGGCGAGTCAGTCACAGTGTTGCCAGAAGTTAACCGCTCTGATTTAAGGAAGGCGTTCTGCCGCCTTTCAGCCATAAACCGGTACTGAGAGTTGCGGCGATCAGGCAACGTGCCGAAGAGGGGGCAACAGCCTGGTACTGACGGGGTCTGAACGAGCGCCTTGGCGGCGAACGGTGACCTGTGTCGATGCCAGTGCGTTTGCAAAGCCGGTGTTTGCCGGTTCGGTAGCGGAAGGCCTGACGAGGAAAGCATGGAAGCGCGCGTTTTCGACAAGAAAAAACTGCCCAGCCGGCACGTCACGGAGGGGCCAGAACACGCACCGCACCGTTCGTACTATTACGCGATGGGTCTCTCGCCGCAGCAGATCCATCAGCCGTTTGTCGGTGTGGCGACGTGTTGGAACGAAGCCGCTCCCTGCAACATCTCTCTCATGCGCCAGGCGCAAGCCGTCAAGCGCGGCGTCGCTGCTGCTAGCGGCACGCCCCGCGAATTCTGCACCATCACTGTGACCGACGGCATCGCCATGGGCCACCAGGGCATGAAGGCGTCGCTGCCGTCTCGCGAGATCATTGCCGACTCCGTCGAATTGACCATGCGCGGCCATTCGTACGATGCGCTCGTCGGCATGGCCGGCTGCGACAAGTCGCTGCCCGGCATGATGATGGCGATGCTGCGCCTTAACGTGCCGTCGATCTTCATCTACGGCGGCTCAATCCTGCCCGGCACCTTCAAGGGCAGGGACGTGACCGTCGTCGACGTTTTCGAGGCCGTCGGCCTGCACTCGGTCGGCAAGATGTCCGACGAAGATCTGGAGTTGCTCGAACAGGTCGCGTGCCCTTCGGCTGGCGCTTGTGGCGGCCAATTCACGGCCAACACAATGGCTTGCGTCTCCGAGGCGATCGGCCTCGCGCTCCCCTATTCGGCGGGCGCTCCCGCTCCCTACGAAATCCGCGACCGCTTCTGTATGGCCGCCGGCGAGATGGTGATGGAACTGCTCGCCCGCAACATCCGCCCGCGCGACATCGTCACCCGCAAGGCGCTGGAGAATGCCGCGACCATCGTCGCTGCCTCCGGCGGCTCCACCAACGGCGCGTTGCACCTGCCGGCCATGGCGCACGAGTGCGGCATTGAATTCGACCTCTTCGACGTCGCCGAAATCTTCAAGAAGACGCCGTACATCGCCGACATGAAGCCGGGCGGAAAGTACGTTGCCAAGGACATGTTCGAGGCGGGCGGCGTGCCGCTCCTGATGAAGACGTTGCTCGACCACGGCTTCCTGCACGGCGACTGCATGACGGTGACCGGCCGCACGATCGCCGAGAATCTCAAGAACGTGAAGTGGAACCCGGACCAAGACGTCATTCACCCGGCGAACAAGCCGCTGTCCCCGACCGGCGGCGTCGTTGGCCTGAAGGGCAACCTCGCACCTGACGGCGCGATCGTGAAGGTCGCCGGCCTCAAGCGTCACCAGTTCTCCGGTCCCGCCCGCTGCTTCGATTCCGAGGAAGATTGTTTCGCGGCGGTCGCTGCTCGCGACTACAAGGACGGCGACGTCATCGTCATTCGCTACGAGGGTCCGCGCGGCGGACCGGGCATGCGCGAGATGCTGTCGACGACCGCGGCGCTTTATGGGCAGGGCGCGGGCGAAAAGGTGGCGCTCATCACTGACGGACGTTTCTCGGGCGGCACGCGCGGCTTCTGCATCGGGCACATCGGCCCGGAAGCGGCGGACGGCGGCCCAATCGGCCTCCTCAAGGACGGTGACATCATCGACATCGACGCTGAAGCCGGCACGCTTTCCGTTCGCCTCGACGACGCCACATTGGCGGCGCGGAAAAGAGACTGGAAAGCCCGACCATCAACCGTGAAGAGCGGAGCAATTTGGAAATACGCCCAGGGCGTAGGGCCGGCGCGCAAAGGCGCGGTGACCCATCCGGGTGGTGCGGCGGATTTGGTGACCTATGCGGATATCTAGTGTGCTGCGTTCGGCGGTAGCGGTTGCGGCGCTTGGCGTCGCGCCGGTTGCCGCATTCGAGATCAAGGACCTGACCCCAGAGACTCCTCCGGCGCAGGCTTTCAGCTTCGGACTCGACCAATACAAGAGCGGTGACAAGACGACCGCGGCCGAGGCGTTGGACTTCGCCGCCCAGAAGGGTGTCGCTGGCGCGCAGTGGAAGCTCGCTCGCATGTACGCGGAAGGCGACGGTGTCGCCCGCGACGACGCGAAGGCTTTCGAACTCTTCAGTGAGGTCATTGCCCACGCCAATGACGATTCCGCGCCGCAGGCGGCGCCGTTCGTTTCCAACGCCTACGTGCGGATCGGCACCTACTACTATCAGGGTATCCCCAATTCGAAGGTGAAGCCGGATTTCAGCCGTGCGCGCCAGGCGTTCTCGTACGCTGCGTCTTTCTTCGGCAACGCTGACGCGCAGCTCAACCTCGCGCGGATGTACTACGACGGCGAGGGCGGCGAGCGCGACATGATCCAGGCGGCGAAGTGGGCAAAGCTGTCCGCCGACAAGGGCAACCCGGCGGCGAAGGCACTTGCCATCGATGTTTCTCTCGATCTGGCGCAGGCCCACCTCGACGGAAAAGATACGGCCAAGAGCGCCCGCGAGGCTGCCAAGTGGGCGCGGCAGGCCGCCGACTACGGCAGCATTGACGGTCAGGCGCTGCTTGGGCATATCCTCTTCGAGGGCGACGGGTTCTTCCGACAACCGGTCGAAGGACTCATGTATCTGACGATCGCACTCAGGCGCTCGGGCGGCGCGGAGCGGTGGATCGTCGACATGCATGAGGAAGCCCGTTCCGCGGCGACCGAAGACGAATGGAAAGCAGCCAGGAGCCGCGCCGACGAATGGCTTGCGGCCAACGGCGGAACGATGGCGACCGCCAAGACGAACTAGCCGCTATTGGGTGATCGCCAGCGATTTGCTGAAGTCGGCGAACGCGAGCCTGTCATCAGGCGGAATAGCGGTCAGGTTGACAACCAGCGGCTTAGGCGACATCGCCGTCAGCGCCGGAACCTCCGACCAATCACTCGGCCACGGCGCGTTGATCATCGCGGTCGGGCAGCCTTCCTCGACATAAGTCCACGATGGCTTCTCGGCGATCGCGTCGCAGCGCGCCAAACGCCGCCGCTCATGACAGGCGGCAATGCAGGCGAATTCGCCTACCTTGTACTGGATGCCGCCGTTAGCGCAGGCGAGGGTCGTCGTCTCCTGATCCTGCGCCATGGCAGGCCCGGCTAGCATCGCAGCCGTAAAAAGCGCCGCGCTCAATATCGTCCGCTCCGTCATGGGGGAAAGCTTACGCGCCGGCCGAAGCGTCTCAAATCACAATCCTGAGACTGGGCGCAGCTCGAAATCGAGATCGATCAGTACGGGCACGTGGTCGGACGGTTTTTCCCAGCCGCGCGTGCGCTTGTCGATTGACGCGCCCGTCAGACGATCCGCGGCCTGCGGCGAGAGCAGCAGGTGATCGATATGGATACCGTTGTTCTTCTGCCACGCGCCCGCCTGATAATCCCAGAACGTGTAGTGCCCGGGACCCGGCTCGCAGGCCCGGAAGGCATCGGTCAAGCCGAGATTGACCAGCGCGCGGTAGGCAGCCCTAGTCTCTGGTTGGAAAAGGGCATCGTCCCGCCAGTTTTCCGGATAGCGAGCGTCGATCGGGTCGGCGATGACGTTGAAGTCACCGGCGAGCACGAAGGCTTCCTCGCCAGCCAGGCGCCTCCTTGCGTAGGCTTCAAGCCGGGCCATCCAGGCCAGCTTGTACGTGAATTTGTCGGTGCCGATAGGATTGCCGTTCGGCAGGTAGAGCGAGACGACGCGCACGGCACCCGACGGCACGGACACCACCGCGTCGATAAAGCGGGCATGATCGTCGGTGCTGTCACCCGGAAGTCCGCGCGACACATCTTCCAGCGGGAACTTTGAGAGCAAGGCGACGCCGTTGAAGCCCTTCTGGCCGTGGATCGCGACGTTGTAGCCAAGCTCTTCGAACATCTCGGAAGGAAAGGCCGCATCCTCCGACTTGATTTCCTGCATGCACACAATGTCGGGCTGTGCGTCTTTCAGCCAAGTGAGCGCGCTGTCGATGCGCGCCCGCACGCCGTTGATGTTCCATGTCGCGATCTTCATGGGCGGCAAGCTAGCCTGTCGGGGCCGGGAGTCCTAGATTGACTCGTGAGTTGCCCATCCCAGGAGAAGAACAATGCCCAGCAGAACTTCGGACGCGGAATGGCACGGCACGCTGCGCGAAGGCCGCGGCCACATGCGATTTGGTGGTGGTGCCTTCGACGGCGAGTACACGTGGCGGTCGCGGTTCGCTGACGGCGGCGGCACCAACCCCGAGGAGCTGCTCGCGGCCGCTCACGCCGGCTGTTACTCGATGGCGCTTTCCGGCGATCTGGTGAAGGCGGGCTTCAAGCCGAACGACATCCGCACGACCGCCGAAGTACACATCGAGCAAGTCGACGGATCGTGGACGATCAACCTTATCGAACTCACCTGCGGCGCCGATGTACCGGGCATCGACGAGGCGACGTTCCAGAAGGTTGCCAACGGAACCAAGGACGGTTGCCCGGTGTCCCGGGCGCTCGCCTCAGTCAAGATCACGCTCGACGCGACGCTCAAGATCTGAGCGCAAAAACGGCCTTCACGCCAATTTCAAGGAAGCCGGCTACCACCTTGACCCGAGCGGGTGGCTGGCAGACATTCCGGCGCACCCTGAAAGGTGCGACCCGTATGAAGCCTGAAACCAGCCTTTTCGACCAGCCAAAGCCGATCGCGTTCGATTCTTTCGACGACGCCGACGCCGCGGTTGCGCGTCTCGAACTCATCTACGACCTGCACACTGCCTTCATCCGCCAGCGATTTGCGGCACTGGTCAAGACACGGCGGCTCACGGGCCGGGTTCGCGCGACCTATCCAGAGATCAGGTTCGAGACGTCGTCCTTCGCCAAGGTCGACTCGCGACTGTCCTACGGTCATGTCGCGGGCCCCGGTGTTTACACGGCGACGGTCACGCAGCCGGCGCTCTTTCGCGCGTACCTCACGGAACAGATCCGCCTTCTCATTCGCAACCACGGGCGCCCTGTCGAGATCGGCCCATCTGCGTTGCCGATCCCACTTCACTTCGCGTTTCCCGAGGGCCTTCACGTGGAGGGCGAGGTCGGCGAACTCGACCGCCCGCTTCGCGATATGTTCGACGTGCCCGACCTTGCAGTGATGGACGATGCCATTGTCAACGGCACCTACGAGCCGCCGCCGGGGGCGCCTATGCCGCTCGCCCCGTTCACCGCGCCGCGCGTCGACTACTCG
>JAYTZZ010000236.1:0-2915 GCA_043741595.1 Hyphomicrobiales bacterium
CGCACGCAACTTCCGTCGTTCATCGTCACGCTCGGCAGCTTGTTCATTCTCCGTGGACTGACCCTCGGCCTGACGCGGATGCTGACCGGCCGGACGCAAGTATCGGGCCTGCATGAGCTTTCCGCACACGATTGGCTGGTGCCCTTCTTTTCGAACTTGATCGGCGAGGACGCCGTGAAATGGCTAGCTAGCATCGGCATCATTGCGCTCCGCCCCGACGGCCAGCCGAGCATTCAGGGCGTGCCCATAAGTATCGTCTGGTGGATCGGCTTGACGGCCGTCGCCGCGTGGGTCCTCTCGCGGACGCGTTTTGGCAACTGGATCTACGCCTGCGGCGGCGACGCCAACGCGGCGCGGAACGTGGGCGTACCGGTGGCACGCACCAAGATCATCCTGTTCATCTGCACCGCGCTTGCCGCGACCCTGTTCGCGGCGATTCAGGTGCTGACCGCCGGATCCGCCGATACGCTTCGTGGCACCCAGAAGGAATTTGAGGCGATCATCGCCGCCGTCATCGGCGGCACGTTGCTGACCGGCGGCTACGGGTCCGCTGTGGGCGCCCTGTTCGGCTCGCTCATCTTCGGCCTTGTCCAGATGGGCATCTTCTATACCGGCGTCGACACCGACTGGTTCAAGCTGTTCATGGGCCTGATGATGGTCATCGCCGTGCTCTTCAACAGCTACGTGCTCAAGCGCGCGACGGAGAGCCGGTGATGTCCGCGCCACTGATCGAGCTTCGCGCGATCGACAAGTTCTTCGGCAAGGTCATCGCCCTGCAAGGAGTCTCCTTCGGCGTCGAGCCGGGTGAGGTTCACTGTCTCCTCGGCGACAACGGCGCCGGCAAGTCAACCCTCATCAAGATTCTTTCCGGCGTGCACATACCAAGCAGCGGGCAGATCTTGGTCGCCGGTCAGCCAGTGGAGTTCGGCTCGCCCAAGCAGGCGCTCGATCTCGGCATCGCTACCGTCTATCAGGACCTGTCGTTGGTGCCGCTGATGAGCGTCGCGCGGAACTTTTTCCTCGGCCGCGAAACCGTGAAGGGCGTCATTCCGTTCCGCCAGATCGATATCGATGCCATCAACACGTCGACCATCGAGGCACTTGCCGACATGGGCATTCGCCTCCGCGATCCCGAGCAGCCGGTCGGCACTTTGTCTGGCGGCGAGCGGCAGTGCGTGGCAATTGCCCGCGCCCTGTTCTTCGGCGCCAAGGTGCTGATCCTCGACGAGCCGACGTCGGCGCTCGGCGTCCATCAAGCGTCTGTCGTGCTGAAGCTGATCGCGCAGGCGCGCGCCCGTGGCGTCGGCGTCGTCTTCATCTCGCACAACGTCCACCACGCCTACGCCATCGGCGACCGGTTCACGCTCCTCAATCGCGGCCGGTCGGTCGGAACCTACGAGAAAGCGGGCATTACCCGCGACGCGCTGCTTGGCATGATGGCCGGCGGCAAGGAACTCGTCGATCTCGAGCGCGAACTCGCGGCCCTCAATACCAACGGCGGCGCAGGCCGCGCTGCATCACACCTCTAGTCGAGCATCCTCCGGAGAGACCATGGTCGTTCGTATCGGCACAAATCCCATCACCTGGACCAATGACGACCTGCCATCGCTCGGCGGCGACACGCCGGTCGAGACCTGCCTGTCGGAAGCGCGCCAAGCTGGTTTCGCCGGCATCGAGATGGGTGGCAAGTTTCCGAAAACCGCGGCGGAGCTCGGGCCGCTCCTCAAGCGTCACGGCCTCGACCTCGTTTCGGGCTGGTACGACGGCCGCATCCACGAGCGCGACATCGAGGCGGAATGGACGGCAATCCTGCCGCACATGGCGCTCCTCCGCGACATGGGCTGCAAGTACGTCGTCTACGCCGACACCTCTGGCCGCGCCGAGGGCGACCTGTTTGGGCCCATCTCGCGGCGCCCGAAACTCGCCGACGGCGATTGGGCGAACTACGGCAAGCGGCTGACGGCGCTCGCCGAGCGCATGGCCGATTTCGGCGTCGGCATGGCTTTCCATCACCACATGGGCACGATCGTCGAGACGGACAGCGAGGTCGATCGTCTGATGGCATCGACCGGGGCCGCGGTCGGCCTCCTCTACGATTGCGGCCATTGCGTCTTCTCGGGGGGCGATCCGGTGGCGCTCCTGAAGCGCCACGTCAGTCGCGTCGTCCACGTTCATTGCAAGGACAGTCGCAAGGATCTCCTTGCGAAGGCCCGCGCGTCGGACGAAAGCTTCATGCAGGCGGTGCTCGACGGCGTCTTCACCGTTCCCGGCGACGGCTTCATCGATTTCCCGACGCTCCTCGGAATTCTCAACAACGCCGGCTACTCGGGCTGGCTCATCTGCGAGGCGGAGCAGGACCCGAACAAAGCCAATCCGCTGAAATACGCGACGCTTGGCTTCGCCAGCCTCTCGCGTCTGGCGCGCGAGGCTGGTTTCACCGTCGCGCCATAAAGATCAGGCGCGGACCCTCGCCCAGCCCTGCTCGCGGTCCGACCGCGCCATCGCGTGAACGCACCGCTCGATCTCGATACCTTCCTCGAAGGTGATAGCGATCGCCGGCTTGCCCTCGATCAGGTTCAGCAGCTGGCGGCACTCGATGATCTTCAGATCGTTGAAGCCGAGGCCGTGGCCCGGCGCCGGGATGAATTTATCGTAGGGCGGATGGTGCGGGGCCGTGAGGATCGTCCGGTAGCCTTGCTCCGTGGCGCGGCCATCGATGGTGTAGAGCTGCAGTTCGTTCATGCGCTCCTGATCGAAGATGATTGAGCCGCGCGAACCGTAAATCTGCAGTGTTAGCCCCCCTTTCCGCCCCCACGCCGAGCGGTTGAGGGCGATGAGGCCCGACACTCCACTCTCCAACTCGAACAGCGTCGTCGCGATGTCGAACGTTTCGACCACGCGCCGGCCGCCGCCGG
>JAYTZZ010000237.1:0-6822 GCA_043741595.1 Hyphomicrobiales bacterium
CCTACGGCGCCCTCTTCGACGACAAGCTGCGCGCGGCGATCAAGCGCGCCGACGGGCGCCTCCGCCGCATGACCTTCGAGAACCTGCTCGGCGGTGGCCCCGCCGACCAGAAGAAGGTCGCCGAGAATTCGGCGATACCGATTGCTTTCGTCAACGGCGCCGACGATCCCTTCGTCAACCTCGACTACATCGCCGGCCTCAAGTATCGGACCCTCTGGGACCAGCACAGCTACGTGCTGCGCGGGCTCGGGCACGTGCCATTCCTGCAGGCGGAAGAGGCGTTCAACCCGATCTTCTCGCGGTTCCTCGCCGAAATGCAGAAGAGGGCGCAGACGACCGGCAAACAGTCCAAGATCGCCGCGGCCTGAGCGAGGAACCGCGAGCGGCATTCGCCGACGCGGGCTCGAAACGTGTTTAAGTCATCCGTAGGGTTAAGGGATTGTCAGCAAGCGCAATCGTGCCGGGCGGCGGCCGTAACCACGCCCACCGGTGATAGGCGCCAGCCGCAAATTTCCTCATTTTCACCCGACTTGTTTCGAATGCTTGAAGAGAATTTTTAGAGAAATCAGCGAGGCTATAAGCATCGTTCGTTTTCAGATTCCAAAAATCGGTATCAGATGCTCACCTTGCGCCGACCCAAAGAGAAACGAGAAGAGGATCTCCCGGCCGAGATATACGTTCCGCTTGTCGACGCGCTGTACGCCGACGTCCGTAGCCTCTTCATCGGATCGACCGCTGCCTCGCTCGCCGCATTGCTGACGGCGTGGAAGACGGACTCGCTGTGGCTCATCGCCTGCGCCGCGGCTATCGTCATCGTCGCCACGCTCCGCGCCCTCGACATGCGCGCCTACGCGCGCGTTCGCCCAACCCTGCTTACCGTGGCGGCCGTGCGGCGCTGGGAGCAGCGCTACATCATCGGCGCGGCGATATATGCGTTTCAGCTCGGCGCGTGGACGTTCATGACGTTCTATGTGACCGAAGATCCGTTCAGCCGCCTGTTCGCCTTCACGGTTACGCTGGCATACATGGTGGGGACGCCCGGGCGGAATTTCGCGAGCGATCGACTGGTGCGGGCCCAGATCATCGGCGAGGGCGTGCCGATGAGTGCCGCGCTCTTCTATGCCGGCGGCTTCTACTACGCCGTCTTCGGCCTCTGTCTGCTGCCCTTCTTTGTGGCGCTGGTTTTCATTTCGGATCGTCTGCGCAAGACGCTCCTCGATGCGGTCATCAAGGGTCGCGACATTGCGCTTCTCGCCAATCGCTTCGACACCGCCCTCAACAATATGCCGCATGGTTTGTGCATGTTCGACGCGGAAAAGAAGCTGGTCGTCACCAACAAGCGGCTTGGTGAGGTGCTGGGGATCGCCGCCGGCGATCGCAAAGGCGAAACCGTGCGTGAGCTCGTACTCGACTGCGTCGAGGGGGGCGCGATCCTGCGTTCGGAGTCAGACCGTCTCGCCTCGGACATCGAGAGTCGGCTGGACGGCTCCGATACCAAGGGTTTCATCGTCCAGAAGCAGGATGGACGGACTCTCAACCTGACGTTCCAGTCGATGGAGAAGGGTGGATCGGTCGTCCTCGTCGAGGACATTACCGAGCGCCGGTCGGCCGAAGCGCGCATCAGCCACCTCGCGCGCTACGATTCGCTGACCGGCCTTCCGAACCGCGTGTTCCTGCGCGAGCAGATGGAGAAGGCGCTTGCCGCTGCCGGGTCAAATCCGGTGGCGATCATGTTCGTCGATCTCGATCAGTTCAAGCAGGTCAACGACACACTCGGCCATCCGCGCGGGGACATGCTGCTGCGTGCCGTCGCCGATCGCTTGCGCCATTTGGTCCGCCCCAGCGACATCGTGGCGCGCTTCGGTGGCGACGAGTTCGTCATCATACAGACTCCGATTGCCGGCAGCGATGAAGCGGCGGCGCTCGCCCGGCGCATCGTGGCGGCTCTCGGCGAGACCTACGAAGTCGACGGACACCAGGTCGTCATCGGCGCCAGCGTCGGCATCGCCCTTTCGCCGCGCGACGCCACCGGACCCGACCACCTGCTCAAGATCGCCGACATGGCCCTCTACTGGGCGAAGGCCGACCAGCGCGGCACCTGGCGCTTCTTCGAGGCGGAGATGGATGTGCGCGCCCACGCGCGCCGCAGCCTCGAACTCGACCTCCGTCAGGCCCTCGCCAACAATTCTTTCCAGGTTTTCTATCAGCCGCTGTTCGACCTCAGGACCAAGAAGATCTCGACTTGCGAGGCGTTGCTGCGCTGGCCGCATCCGCTGCGTGGCATGATCTCGCCGGCCGAGTTCATCCCGGTCGCCGAGGAGATGGGCCTTATCGTCGATCTCGGCAAATGGGTGCTGTACGAGGCCTGCCGCACGTGTGCCACGTGGCCCAGCAATGTGCGCGTCGCCGTCAACCTCTCGGCGAACCAGTTCCGCCGCGGCAACATCGTCAAGACTATCAAGGATGCGCTGGCCGACACCGGGCTTGAGGCGAACCGCCTGGAAATCGAGATCACGGAATCCGTGCTCTTCCAGGACGCGCGCGCCACCAGCGCCATCTTGCACGAGCTTCGCGATTTCGGCGTGCGCGTTTCGCTGGATGATTTCGGCACCGGATATTCGAGCCTGAGCTACCTGCAGAGCCTGCCCCTCAACAAGGTAAAGATCGATCGTTCGTTCCTTCAGGGACTGGAGACCGGCGACCGCGCCCTGGTGCTGCTCCGTGGCATTGCAAAGCTCAGCGCCGCGCTTGGCCTCGCGGTTACGGTCGAGGGGATCGAGACGGCGGAGCAGCTTGCGCTCATCGTTGCCGAGGAGAGCGTCACCGAGGCCCAGGGCTGGTTGTTCGCGCCAGCGTTGCCGGCGAAGGAAGTGCTGCTCTTGCTCGACAACACCATCCCGCAGATGCTCGAGCGCCGCGTCGCCTAGAGCCGCGACGTCCCCCGCGGCGGCCTGATTTCCGGCCATCGGCCTGATCGCCGCAAGGCCCCTTTATTCCCTTCGAATAGGCCAATCTTCGCCTGACGCGGCACCCGCCGCGGCGGAACCATTGCATGAATTAACTATATTAACCTCTGATTAACCTTTGCGCTTTCGTTTTGGTTAACGAAATGTTAATTTTCCACGGACGGTCACTGGGGTCGTGTGCCGTCCGTGGAGAATGCAATGAGTGTTGTTGCGTTAGCGCGTGAGCCATCGACCTTCGCCGAGCGCGGTCAGGCGCTCCTCGAACGCCTCGATTTCCGCAGAGCGGAAACCGAAGAGGAACGCGAGGCGATCTTCCGGCTTCGCTACGATTGCTACCTAGGCGAGAACGCTATCGTTCCGAACTTCGAGCGGCGCTTCACCGATCCGTTCGACGAAAAGGGCAATTCGTGGCTCTTCGGGCTGCATCTCGACGACAGGCTCGTCGCTTCTATGCGCATCGTCGTCGCAACCAAGGAATTCCCCGAACTGCCGGCGATGTGGTCGTTCGGCGTCGAGCTGATGCCAGAGCTTGAGGCAGGCAAGATCGTCATCGATCCGACCCGCTTCGTCGTCGACAAGAGCGTTTCCCGGGACCATCCGCATCTCGCCTACATGACGGCGCGCGTGGGGTGGATCGCGGGTGAATACTTCCAGTCGGATATGATCCTCGCAACCGTGCGCCGCGAGCATCAGGCGTTCTACCGGCGGGTGTTCAACTACCAACTGGTGTGTGATCCACGGCCATACCCAACGCTGCTGAAGCCGCTCAGCCTGATGACGCTCGACTATTTTGCCGAGCGTGACCGCGTCAATCGCCGCTACCCGTTCTTCCGCTCGACCTTCTTCGAGCGCCGGATGATGTTCGAGCGCCTTCAGGAGCCGGTGAAGACCGCGGAGCATCTGCGAGCGCCGCTGAGGGTCATCGGTCCGGCGGCTCCGGCGCGGAAAATTCTATAGAACCGCTTCGGGCGCAGAGGCTGGCCCGGCTAACCGCGCACGTTCTATAACCCTCGTCAGGCGGCCTCTCCGGCCTGTTCATCATTGGCGACGAGGAAATCGATGCAGTACACCCGACTTGGCTCGACGGGCACGACCGTGTCGCGGCTCTGTCTCGGCATGATGACCTATGGGTCGAAGAAATCCCGCGAGTGGGCGCTCGAAGAAGCGGAATCACGACCGCTGATCAAGAAGGCCGTCGATCTAGGCTGCACGTTCTTCGACACGGCGGATGTCTACTCCACGGGCGTCAGCGAGGAGATCACGGGCCGCGCGCTCAGGGATCTTGGGCCGCCGCGCGCCGAGATCGTCGTTGCCACCAAAGTGCATGGTGAGATGGGGCCGGGGCCCAACATGCGCGGCCTTTCGCGTAAGCACATCGTGCAGGCGATCGATGCTTCCCTTGAGCGCCTCGGCATGGACTACGTCGACCTGTACCAGATCCACCGGTTCGACCCGGCGACGCCGATGGAGGAGACGCTCGAAGCGCTGACCGACGTCGTGAAGGCCGGCAAGGCTCTCTACATCGGCGCCTCGTCGATGTACGCGTGGCAATTCGCCCAGTATCTGGCGCTCGCGGAGCGGCAGGGCCTGTCGCGCTTCGTCACCATGCAGAACCACTACAACCTGCTTTACCGAGAGGAAGAGCGCGAGATGCTGCCGCTCTGTCGCGCGGAGGGCATCGGCGTCATCCCGTGGAGTCCGCTGGCGCGGGGGTTACTCACCCGGCCGCGAGCCGAGTCCGACGCGACGCTTCGTGCGAAGACCGACGGTTATGGCAAGAGCCTCTATCAGCGCGACGAGGGCGATCACGCGGTCATCGATCGTGTCACCGAGATTGCCAAGAAGCGGGGCGTGCCGAACGCGCAGGTCGCGCTTGCCTGGCTGCTGGCTCAGCCCGGCGTTACCGCGCCGATCATCGGCGCCAGCAAGGCGGCGCATCTGGATGACGCCGTGGCGGCCCTCGATCTCAAACTGGATGCGGACGAATTGAAGGCGCTGGCGGAGCCTTACCGGCCGCACCCGGTTCTTGGCCACCAGTAAAGTGCGATGAAGCGCCGGATCATCATCGATACCGATCCCGGTCAGGACGACGCCGTCGCCATTCTGCTGGCGCTTGCCTCGCCGGATGAACTCGAGGTGCTCGGCATCGTCGCGCTCGCCGGCAATGTGCCGCTCGCACATACCGAGCGGAACGCGCGGCGCATTGTCGAGCTTTCCGGGCGGACCGAGGTGCCGGTGTTCGCCGGGTGCGTCAGGCCGATGGCGCGCAAGCTCGTCACCGCCGAGCACGTGCATGGCCGCACTGGCCTCGACGGCGTCGAGCTGCCCGACCCGACGATGCCGCTGCAAGCCAAGCACGGTGTCGATTTCATCATCGAGACGCTGCGGGCGGCGGAGCCCGGCTCGATCACGCTCTGCACGCTCGGGCCGCTCACCAACATCGCCATGGCGCTAGTGATGGCGCCGGACATCACTCAACACATCCGCGAGATCGTGATGATGGGCGGCGCATACTTCGAGGTCGGCAACATCACGCCGACCGCGGAGTTCAACATATTCGTCGACCCGGAAGCTGCCGACGTGGTGATGCGGAGTGGTGTGCCGATCGTGATGGCGCCGCTCGACCTGACGCACCGGATTCTTTCGACCCGTCAGCGTCTCGATGCGATCGGCAGGCTCGGCAACAAGGCAGGGGCGGCGGTTGCCGGGCTCCTCTCGTTCTCGGAGCGCTTCGATCTCGCCAAGTACGGGTCGCTCGGGGCGCCCCTGCACGACCCGACCGTCATCGCCTATCTGCTGAAGCCGGAACTCTTCACCGGCAAGGTCATCAACGTCAGCATCGAGACGTCCAGCCCGCTGACGCTCGGCATGACGGTCGCCGACTGGTGGCAGATCACCGACCGGCCGCGGAACGTCAACTACCTCCGCGATGGCGACGGCGAGGGGTTCTTCGCGCTGCTGACGGAACGACTCGCCCGTTTGCCCTAGGTCTTGCGACCCGCCTTGGCGGCATCTTGCCACCGCCCGCCGCGGAGAAATCGGCGTATGGTCGAGTGCTGCCAGCCGAATTGATTCCCAAGAAAAATGCTCAAAGGCATCGCCGTCGGTTTCCTGGCCTATGGCCTGTTTTCAAGCGCCGATGCGTGCATCAAGGCGCTTGGCGGGCGTATGTCGATTTTCGAGATTCTCTTCCTCGTCACTCTGGCGACGTGCGCCACGCTCGGCTTCGCCAAGTCGAAGGACGAGACGTGGAGTACCGTATTCCACATGCACCGGCCGGTGCTGATCCTGCTGCGGGCGATCGGCGGTACCGTGGCCGGTTTGCTCGGCGTCTACGCCTTCACGACGCTGCCGTTCGCCGAGGCCTATTCACTTCTCTTCCTGATGCCGGCGTTCGCGACAATCTTGTCGGTCCCGATCCTCGGCGAAGAAGTCGGCTGGCGCCGGTGGACGGCTGTCGGGGTCGGGTTTCTGGGTGTCCTGCTAGTGGTGCGGCCGGGTTTCCGAGAGCTGCATCTCGGTCATCTCGCCGCAGCCTTTGCCGCGGTTTTTGCAGCCATGTCGATGATCGTCCTGCGCATGATCGGTCAGACCGAGAAACGGATCACGGTCTTGACCGCCGTCTATCTGCTGGCGCTCGTCGTCAACGCGCCCTTCATGATCGCCGATTTCACGGTGCCGGGCTGGCGCGAGGTTGGCCTGGTGCTGCTCGCGGGTGCGGTCGGCGGCTTCGGGCAGATTGCGATGATGATCGCGACCAAGCTAGCTCCCGCCAATCGCGTGGTGCCGGCACAGTACAGCCAGATCATATGGGCCGTGGTTTTCGGCGCCGCCTTCTTCGGTGAACTCCCCGATG
>JAYTZZ010000238.1:0-15203 GCA_043741595.1 Hyphomicrobiales bacterium
GTAACCAGCGCGCGGTCGATGAAGGCCATCGTCTCCGCCAGCCAGTTCGGAGCCAGCGTGACCGATGGTGAGAGAAAAAGTAGCCAGTCGCCCCTCGCATCGCTCGCCGCCCTCTGACGGGGATCACCGTCGAAGTTCATCGCGTTCAGAATCGCGCAGCCGGCAGCATCGGCGACAACGAGCGTGCCGTCGCTGGAGCCGTGATCGATAACGACGACCTCGCGGACGATGCCTTCGGTCGCCGCGGGCACCAGCGCGGCCAGCGTATGGGCGAGGCGGACCTCGTCGTTTTTCGTTTCGATGATGGCCGTGATCATGGGAGCCTTCATAGGCGCGTTGGGCTTACCTGGAAAGGTTCTTGATTTGTTCCCTTCCGGGTGCTAGGAATTTTTTCATGGAACCGCATCGCACCCGAATCGTCGACGGCCATCCCGCGGCTCAACCTCGCGAGGATTATGTCGGCGTCCGCATCGACCCGGACCGCAGGCGCGGCCGGGGAGCGGAGACGAACCGCACGGGCCGCTTCGAGCCCCGCTCCCGCCACGCCGCCGACGACGGCTGGGGCGCGCTCGACGTGCTCCCGCCCTTCAAGACCCAGGTAACCGAGGAGCAGGCTAAGAAGATCATCACCCGCAACGAATCACCCGACATTTCCTTCGACCGCTCGATCAACCCCTATCGCGGCTGCGAGCACGGCTGCGCTTACTGCTTCGCGCGGCCGACGCACGCCTACATGGGGCTGTCGCCCGGGCTCGACTTCGAGACGCAGCTTTTCGCCAAACCGAACGCGGCGAAGCTGCTTGAGAAGGAGCTGGCGAAGCCTGGCTACGAAGTTCGCACGATGGCGATCGGCACCAACACCGACCCCTACCAGCCGATCGAGCGGCGCTACCGCATTATGCGCGAGATCCTCGAGGTGCTCGACGCGACGAGCCATCCGGTTGGCATCGTCACCAAATCGTCGCTTGTCGTTCGCGATCTCGACATCCTGTCGCGCATGGCGGAACGCGGGCTCGTCAAGGTGGCGCTGTCGGTGACGACGCTCGACCGGCAACTGGCACGTGCGATGGAGCCACGTGCGGCAACACCAGAGCGGCGGCTCGACACGCTTCGGCTGCTGTCCGAGGCGGGGGTGCCGACGACTGTGATGGTGGCGCCGGTCATACCGGCACTGAACGAGGCCGAGATCGAGCGCATCCTCGAAGCGTCCGCGGCCGCCGGCGTGCGCGAGGCGGGCTACGTGCTGCTGCGGCTGCCACTTGAGGTGAAGGACGTGTTCAAGGAATTCCTCGAGCGGGAATACCCCGACCGGGCGAAGCATGTGATGTCTGTCATCCGCTCCATGCGCGGCGGCAAGGAATATGACGCCGCGTGGGGCGAACGCATGCGCGGCAACGGGCCATATGCCTGGCAGATCGGCCGGCGCTTCGAGATGGCGGCGCGACGGCTTGGCCTCAACAAGGAGAGGCGGCGGCTCAGGACCGATCTCTTCGTGGCACCACTGCCGGCAACGGACCAACTCGACCTGTTCGGCGGACGCGCGGCGGCCTGAGGCATTGCAAAGTTCGGTGAGCGTGCGATCCTTTGCTGGATCGTCGCTCTCATCGGACGCCTCGCTTTGTCTCCAGCTATCTTTTTCTCAGCGGCCATCGCCGGCGCGACCTACACGCTCATACCCGGACCGGCGTTCCTGGCGCTTCTCGGCATCGGCGCCAGCAGCGGGCGGCGGGCGGGTGCCGGTTTTGTCATCGGGCATCTTGCCGGCGACATCGTCTGGGCTTCGCTCTCACTTATCGCGATCATCGGCGCACATTCGATCGGACGCGGGTTCTTCGACGCGCTCGGTCTCGTCTGCGGCATCTATCTCTGCTGGCTCGGGTTTGCGGCAATCCGGGCTAAGCGCGACGCGACCGGGCGGCTCGTTGCTCAACCCAAGCGCCCACTCCTGCGCGGTCTCACCTTCGGGCTGACCAATCCCAAGGGCTATCCCGTGGCCATTGCCATGTTCACCGCGCTCCTTTCGAGCTCGGCGGACCGGCTGGCGTGGTCGGCGTTCCCGGGCCTGCTCGCCGCAGCTTTCATAGGCTTCGTCGTCGCCGACCTTATCCTCATCACCTTCGTGGGCGCAGCGTGGGTCCGGCGCCTCTACCAGCGGCACGACATCTGGATCGCGCGAGCTTCCGGGCTGATCTTCATCGGCTTTGGACTGCACGCGATCTACGAGGCGGCGCCGGGCTTGCTCGGGCGGCGGGACTAGAGCTTGCACCAGGACCGGGACGCGGCCACCCTTGCGGCGATGGCCACCAAAAACGATTCGGTACCGGTCGCGTCTGCGCCGCTCCCTCTTCCCACTGACCGCTACGAACGGCGGGCACGGCGGCGCGGGGCGAAGCTTGTCGCCGGCGTCGATGAAGCCGGGCGCGGTCCGCTTGCCGGGCCGGTGGTCACCGCAGCCGTCGTGTTCGAGCGACGGCGGTTTCCGGACGGGCTCGACGATTCAAAACGATTGACGATGGCGGAGCGCGAGCGGTTGTTCGAACTGATCCTTGCCACCGGGACCGTCTCGATCGCCATCGCCAGCCGTGCGCGGATCGACCGCATGAACATTCTGCGAGCGTCGCTGTGGGCGATGAGCCGGGCGGTCGCCGGCCTCTCCTGCCGGCCCGACCATGTGCTGGTCGACGGCAACATGCTGCCGCCGAACCTGGCCTGCACGGCGGAAGCCCTCATCGGCGGAGATGGTTTGTCGGTATCGATCGCCGCGGCATCGATCGTCGCCAAAGTGACGCGTGATCGGTTGATGGCGAATGTCGGACGGGCATTCCCCGACTACGGCTTCGAGCGGCACATGGGCTATTCGACACCGGAGCATTTCGAGGCGCTTCGCCAGCACGGCCCCTGCCCTTGCCACCGGCAGAGTTTTGCGCCCGTGCGCGAACAGCAATTGCTTCTGGCGATCTAAACTCGTCGTCTGCGGAGCGACGTCAGAGCGTCGTCCCCTTGGCTCGACCTGAGAGTCATGCGGAATCCAGGCCATCCGAGTACAATCCCGGGTGGGGCATCAAAAATAAGCGCCGATGCACCGCCATCTACGGGAGGTAAGTCAATGATCCGGATTGCGTATTCGATGAATTTGGGAGGTCGCTGGACTGTGCTCCTTGCCGCTATCGCGACGGCAATTTCCCTCTTCGTGTTCACCCAACCCGCCGCAGCAACACCGGCAACCGACTGTTTCAACTTCGTCCAGGGAAACATCCCCTGGAACTACGAAGGCGTGGCGAGTTGGGCGCCGCAGAACGTCAAGAACCTCTGCGCCGGGACCACTCACCCGGCTGAACCCGGGCGCTGCTTCGACCGGGTGATGCAGGGCGGCATAAACTGGGGCGGCGGAACCCAATGGCAGTGGGCGAATGCCCTGAACCTCTGCAAAGGGAGCAACAACGCCAACGCGACTGTCCAGTGTTTCCAAGGCAAGATCGGCAGCGGCGTCGGCTGGCAGGAGGCGATACCGGCCTGCAATGGATCAGCTCCGCCTCCGCCCACGACAACCGCCGCAGAGGCCGGCTGCTTCACTTTCGTCCAGGGAAACATTCCGTGGAACTATGAAGGCGCCACCAGCTGGGCTGACGGGAACGTCAAAAACCTTTGTCACGGGACTACAAAAGCGGCCGAGCCCGGTCGTTGTTTCGATCGCGTGATGCAGGGCGGTGTAGACTGGGGCGGCGGTACTCAATGGGAGTGGAAGAACGCTCTCAATCTGTGCAAAGGCACGGCGAGCGCCAACGCAACGATCTCTTGCTTCGAGGGAAAGATAGCTGGCGGGATGCCTTGGCAACAAGCCATCCCCCAATGCGGATCGTAGGATCTCAGACAGCGTGACGTGATCTGCCCGGCAGGGCCAATCGCCTGCCGGGTTTCTTCACCGAAGCGTGTCAGTTGAGCTTGGCCTTCACGTCGCCGATAGACTTGGCGATCAGCGCGTCGCCGTCGCTGCCCTTAACGCGAGCCCCAAGAATCTTCTCGGCAGCGGCAATAGCGACGTCGGCGGAAAGCGCGCGGACTTCCTGCACGGCCTGGGCCTCGGCCTGGGAAATTTTCTGCTCGGCGATGCGGGTGCGGCTCACCACATATTCTTCCATGCGACGCTTGCCTTCGGCGGCGAGCGCCGCGGCCTCGCGCTTCGCCTGCTCAATGATCTCGCCAGCTTCGGTTTCGGCGGCGCGCGCCTTCTGCTGGTACTCGGCGAGTAGGCGTTCGGCCTCTTCACGGAGGACCCGAGCCTGCTCAAGTTCGCCGCGAATAGTCTCGGCGCGCTTGTCGAGGCTGCCGGCGACAGTGCGCGGCACTTTCATGTAGATGAGAATGCCGAAAAAGATGATGAGCGCAACGAGCGCCCAGAACGGTGCGTCGAAGAACTCGCCCATCCTACTTCCCCATCGCCGTGGCGACCGCGGCGTCGGCGTCGTTCTTGCCGATATCGGCGTCGATGAGCGCCTTGACTATCGCGGCCGTTGCCTCGCTGGCGATGGCACCAACATCGGCCAACGCCCTCGTCTTGATCTCCCCGATGCGGGTTTCGGCGGCGGCGAGCTTGCCGGCAAGCGCCGCTTCCGTCCCTTTGCGCTCGGCATCGCTCGCGGCCTTGGCGGCCGTACGCGACGTCTCGGCGATCGCCGAAGCGTTGGCGCGGGCGGCAGCAAGCGCCTTTTCATAGGCTGCAAGCGCGGCTTCCGAGTCAGACTTCGCCCGCTCGGCCTTCTCGATATCCGCGGCGATGCGGCCGGTGCGTTCGGTGAGGATGGCCGCGATGCGCGGAATCGCGACCTTCGACATCAGGAAATAGAGGACGGCGAAGGTTATCGCGAACCAGAGGAGCTGCGAGGCAAACGTCGTCGGATCGAACGGCGGGAACACCTTGTGCTCGGCCGCTGTCTCGACAAGCGTCCCCGTCCCGGTTTCGGGAGCGATCGGCGTCGCTTCAGCCAACTGCAGTTCCATCACGCTTACCTGCTTCCGACGTGCCTAGAGCGCGAAGAGAAGGAGGAGCGCGACGAGGAACGAGAAGATGCCGAGCGCTTCGGTCACGGCAAAGCCGAAAATGAGGTTGGTGAACTGGCCGGTCGCGGCAGCGGGATTGCGGATCGCGGCAGAAAGGAAATTGCCGAAGATGTGGCCGACGCCGATGCCCGCCGCGCCCATGCCGATGCAGGCGATGCCCGCACCGATGAACTTTGCTGCTTCCGGATCCATGCTTGAATTCTCCTTGAGCGACTTTGGCCTAGTGGCCGGGGTGAATAGCGTCTTTGAGGTAGAGGCTGGTGAGGATGGCGAAGACGTAGGCTTGCAGCACGGCTACCAGGAATTCGAGCGCCGTCAGCGCCACCGTCGCGGCAAGCGGCAAGATCGCGCCGAGTATCCCGACAAATCCCAGCGAGCCCAGCGTGGTCACGAAGCCGGCGAACACTTTGAGGGTGATGTGGCCCGCGAGCATGTTGGCGAAAAGGCGGATCGACAGGGAGATCGGCCGCGAGATGAAGGACAGAACCTCGATGAACGTGACGAATGGCAGGAGCACTATCGGCAGGCCGCTCGGAACGAACAGCTTGAAGAAGTGCAGTTTGTGCTTCCAGAAGCCGTAGACGATGACCGTCAGGATCACGGCGATTGCCATCGTCGCGGTGATGATGACCTGCGAGGTCACGGTGAAGAAATAGGGGAACATGCCGAGGAGGTTGGCGATCAGAATGAACATGAACAAGCTGAACACGAACGGGAAAAAACGCATCCCGTCGGAGCCGGCAGCATCGCGCAGCGTCTTGGCGATGAACTCATAGGTCAGTTCGGCGGACGACTGCCATCGTCCCGGAACCACCTGGCGCGGGAGCGTGGAAAGGATGAGGAAGGCCGAGGCGCCGAGGACGGTCAGCACCATAAACAGCGAGGAATTGGTGAACGAGAGATCGAGGCCGCCGATCTCAATCGGGACGATCTTGTTGATGTGGAACTGATGGATCGGATCGTAGGCCAATGCGTTTCCCGTTTACATTTTTCCGCCAGGCAAATCGTCCGGTCCGGGCGGACCCGGCTTAACCAACCCCGCCGTCCGCAACAAGCTCAGGATTCCGGCGGCGAAACCCAAGAGCAGAAATATCATCAAGCCCCAGGGAGAGGTGCCAAACAGGCGATCAATCCCCCACCCCAGCGCCGCGCCAACGACGACGCCGGCCACGAAATCAGCGCCAAGCCGCATCGCCATGCCGTAGCCCTGACGCGGCGGCTCAACAACCAAATCAGCATCCGCCTCGCGCAACGCCCGACGTTCGTCGAGCCGGCGATCCAGATCCTGCAACCGCTCGGAAAGCGCCTGCTCCTCGGCGGATCTATTCGCGGATGGCGGGGTCGGCTCACCGTCCCGATCGCTCATCACGCCCGCTCCGCACGAGAGGAAGAAACTAAAGAATCCTGCCCCGCCCAACGAAACCGCGCGCACAATAGTTGTGGGTTCCGGGAGTGTCAAGGATAGGGGAATACACCTTAAACTATTGATCTGTATATGGATTCTACCATTTCATCGGACGCCAAGTCGGACGCTTCACCGGTGGCTGCGGAGGGTCGACCGTGCGACAAGCAAGCTATGGACGATTCATCACAGAGACAGCGCCGACGTGGACCCGTGATGCTCGCCGAACTCGTCGGACGCATCCTCGATCCAGTGACGAAGAAGCGAGGGTTCGGGACGACCGATGTGATCGCCGCCTGGCCGGAGATCGTCGGACAGCGCTTCGCCGACTGCACGCGACCGGAGAAGATCGTCTGGCCTCGAGGCGAGGACATGGACGGGGCGCCGGCTCTCCTCGTCCTGCGGGTGGACGGTCCGCGCGCCATTTTCGTCCAGCATGAGGCCGCCCAGATCATCGAGCGGGTCAACGCATTCCTTGGTTATGGGGCAATCGGGCACATCCGGATCATCCAAGCGCCGGTGAAGGGCCTAGATCCTGCGGAGGCCACGAGGGATGAGCACCTCGACCCGGAAGCGGAGACCCGTCTTGCCGAAGCGATCGCCACGGTGCCCGACGAGGGACTCCGCGCCGCGCTCGACCGGCTCGGCCGCGGCGTTTTCTCCGACCGACGGCACTGACGCAGCCGTGACTGGCCCCAGCGAAGAAACGCCATAATTGACTGTGCAGTTCCGCCGACTTGCGGCAGAATCCCTGATATCTGTGGCGACCTTCCCCGAATCGAGGAAATCAACGTGGCGTTCAACCCCCGGCAAGTGCTCATTCTCGTGGCCGCCGTCGTCGTCGTGGCCGCAGCAGGGATTTATTACGTCGTCAGCCGGCCGGACTCAGTGCTCCCGGCCGGTGCCAACGCAGCCGCCCCGACCGAACTAATGGTACCGGGGCCTCTCGGCGAGATGGCGCTCGGCGACCCGAAGGCTCCAGGCGTCGTCATCGAGTACATGTCGATGACCTGCCCGCACTGCCAACGCTTCCACTCGGACGTCTATCCCGAGTTCAAGAAGAAATACGTCGACACCGGCAAGGTGTACTTCATTCTCCGCGAGTATCCGCTTGACCCGCTGGCATCGGCCGCGATCGTGCTGGCGCGCTGCGCCCCGAAGGAGCGCTTCTTCCCACTCGTCGACCTGATGTTCGATCACCAGTCGGAATGGGCATTCGTACCCAACCCCGCCGAAGCGCTCCTGACCCTCCTCAAACAGGCCGGCTTCACGCAGGAGTCTTTCCAGGCCTGCTTGACGAATCAGCCGATCCTCGACGGAGTGAACTGGGTGCGTAACCGGGCGGAGAAAGACTTCGGTGTAGGTTCCACGCCGACGTTTTTCATCAACGGCACAAAGGTGGCCGGTGAGCAGTCGATGGCAGAATTGGACAAGCTTCTTGGCGGCTAGCTTTCGACATCGGACCGGAACAGGGGCGAGCGCTTGAAATTCACGCGACTGCGGGTGCTCGGCTTCAAGTCGTTTGTCGAGCCGACGGAATTCGTCATCGAGCCCGGCCTGACCGGTGTCGTCGGCCCGAACGGGTGCGGCAAATCGAACCTGGTGGAGGCCCTCCGCTGGGTGATGGGCGAGAGTTCGTACAAGGCGATGCGCGCCTCCGGCATGGACGACGTGATCTTCCAGGGAAGCCTCAACCGCCCTGCCCGCAACACGGCTGAAGTCTCGCTGGCCATCGACAACAGCGACCGCACCGCGCCAGTCGCCCTCAACGATTCCGACCAGATCGAGATCACCCGGCGGATCGAGCGGGAAGCAGGCTCCGTCTACCGCATCAATGGGCGTGATGTGCGTGCCCGGGACGTGCAGCTGCTTTTCGCCGACGCATCAACCGGCGCCCACTCTCCGGCGATCGTCGGGCAGGGCAAGATCGGCGAACTGATCGCCGCAAAGCCGGTCGACCGGCGCGCGCTCCTCGAGGAAGCCGCCGGCATCGCCGGGCTTCACAACCGTCGTCACGAGGCGGAACTGCGCCTGCGCGCCGCCGAGCAGAATCTTTCGCGTCTGGACGATGTGGTCGCCGAGATCGAGCAGCAGGTGGACGCACTGAAGCGCCAAGCGCGGCAGGCGACACGATACCGCAACCTGTCGGGCGAAATCCGCAAGGCGGAAGCGGCGGTGCTCCATCTTCGCTGGCAGGCGGCAACGCATACTCTCGCCGAGGCCGAGGCCCATCGCCTAGACGCAAGCACGGCGGCGACGGCACAGGCGCAGGAACAGGCAACTGCGGCGCGCGTGGAAGCGGAAGCCGCAGCGACGGTTCCGGACCTTCGCGACGAAGCTGCGCGCGCCGGGGCGGCGCTGCAGCGTATCAAGCTTGCCAGCGAAACTCTCGACCAGGAGGAAGCGCGCATCACGGCGCGGCTTGCCGAACTCGACCGGAGGCTGGCGCAGCTTGGCGACGACATCCAGCGCGAGCAGCGCATGGTTGCCGACAACACGGCGATCCTCGCCCGCCTCGACGAGGAGGAGCAGGGCCTCGAAGCCGCGAATGCAGCAACATCGGAGCGGCAGGCGAAAGCGGCGGGCCGACGCAAGGCCGCCGAAGCGGCGCTCGCGACAAACGAGAGCGAGCTCTCCCGCTTGACCGAACAGCACGCGATGATCAGCGCGCGCCGGAGCCAGCACAAACGCACGATCAGCGACGCGGTAGCACGCGCCGAAAGGCTGACGGGCGAAGTTGCCGCGGTGTCCGCGGAACTTGCCGCACTCGACGCACTCGGCGATGTGCCGGCGGCTAAAGTCGCCGCTCTCACGGTGGTAGAAAACGCGGAAGCGGAACGCGACGCCAACGATCTCGCGATGGCGGCGGCTGACGAGCGTTTGATGAAAGCCCGCGACGAGGCGACCGTGGCGCGGGCCGCACTCACCGACGCCGAGCGGGCCCTCGAACGCATCGAAACGGAGGCGGCCACGCTGGCCGTCGTGCTCGCCTCCGACAACGACGGACGGGCGCCCGTGATCGACGCCATCGCGGTCGACGGCGGCTACGAGGCGGCGCTCGCCGCCGCGTTCGGCGACGACCTCGATGCACCGGCGGACGCCGAGGCGCCGGCGCATTGGCGCCAAGTTGCCTACGACGGCGACGATGCCGCGCTACCCGACGGCGCCATCCCCCTTGCCCGCTACGTCCGCACCCCGGATGTTTTGCTTCGCCGGCTGGCTCAGACCGGGCTTGTTGCCCGCGAGGACGGACCCAGCCAACAGGCGCATCTGAAACCCGGACAGCGGCTTGTCAGCATCGAAGGCGACCTCTGGCGCTGGGACGGCTACGTGGCGACGGCAGACGCGCCACGCTCTGCGGCGCAGCGGCTGGCACAACGGAACCGCCTTACTGCCCTGCAGGCCGAGATCGAACCGGCACGAGCGGAAGTCGCATCGCTCCGCGATCAAATGGAAGCAGCCGACGCGCTCGTGCGCACTGCGACGGACGACGACCGTGAGGCTCGCGAAGCGCTGAGACTCGCGCGGAAGGCACTCGACGAAGCACGGAGCAGCTTGGCGAATGCCGAGCGGGAAGAGAATCGGATAGCGGCGCGGCGCTCGAGCCTGCAGGAAGCCAAGGCACGCATCGACGCCGATTTTGGCGAGAGCGAAGCGACAGCCGACAGCGCCCGCGCCGGTCTCGCGGCGGCGGCAGGCGCCGAGGACGTTGCCGAGAGGCTCACAGCGCAGCGCGCGACGGTTGACGACCACCGGGCAAGCGCCGCGGAAGCCCGGGCGGCTTTCGAGGGAATTGCAAGGGAAGCGGAATTGCGGGCCGGCCGCCTCGCTACAATCGCGGTCGAACGCCAGACCTGGCGCGAACGGGCATCCAACGCGGAGAGCCAGATTGCCACGCTCGGCACGCGGCGGACCGAATCCAGCGCCGAGAAGGACAAGCTCTCCGGTGAACCGGCCAAGATCGCCGCCAAACGATCGACCTTGCTCTCGGAGATCGTCGTCGCCGATGCCGCACGCTCGCACGCTGCCGACAAGCTCGCCGTCGGCGAAGCCGCCCTTGCAGCCGCCGACAAGTCAGCCCGCGAGGCGCTTGAAAGGCTCTCGGAAGCACGGGAGCTGCGCGGCCGCGCCGAGGAGCGCGCTGTGGCCGCCAAAGAACGACTGACCGAGGCGGCGGATCGCATTCGGGAGACGCTCGATTGCGCGCCAGAGGAAGTAGCGGCGGTCGCCGAACTCGATCCCGACGCGCCACCGCCGGACCTTGACGAGATCGAGACGCGGCTGGAGCGCCATCGCCAGGAGCGCGAACGGCTCGGCGCGGTGAACCTCCGTGCCGACGAAGAAGCCCGCGAGATCGCGGCTCGGCGGGACGCTCTGACCGGTGAACGCGACGATCTCGTCGCCGCGATCCAGCGCCTGCGCCAGGGTATCGGCAGCCTCAACCGCGAAGGGCGCGAACGGCTCATCGCGGCATTCGACACCGTCAACGCCCATTTCACCCGCCTCTTCACCCACCTCTTCGGCGGCGGCACGGCGGAACTGCAACTCACCGAATCCGACGACCCGCTGGAAGCCGGCCTCGAGATCGTGGCGCGGCCGCCCGGCAAGAAGCCGCAGATCATGACGCTGCTTTCCGGCGGCGAGCAGGCGCTGACGGCGCTCTCGCTCATCTTCGCGGTGTTCCTCACCAACCCGGCGCCGATCTGCGTGCTCGACGAAGTGGACGCGCCTCTCGACGACGCCAATGTCGTGCGGTTCTGCAACCTCCTCGAAGAGATGACGCGTTCGACCGACACGCGATTTATCGTGATCACCCACAACCCGATCACAATGGCGCGCATGAACCGCCTGTTCGGCGTGACCATGGCCGAGCGCGGCGTGTCGCAACTGGTCTCGGTGGACCTTGAGACTGCAGAGCGTTTCCGCGAAGCGGGTTAGACGCGCAGCCGGCGTGGATCCCGACCCCCTCCCGCCCTCCCCCTTTCAGGGGGAAGAGAAATACGCCGCTCCGCTCCTCGCCTGGTACGACCGCCATGCGCGCAAGCTGCCGTGGCGGGTGGGGCCAAAGGATCAGGCCCGAGGCGTGAAGCCCGACCCCTACAGGGTGTGGCTCTCCGAGATTATGCTGCAGCAGACGACAGTCGCGGCGGTGAAGCCTTACTTCGACGCGTTTGTGGAAAGCTGGCCGACGGTGGAGGCGCTTGCCGTTGCGCCGCGCGAGGATGTGATGAAGGCGTGGTCCGGCCTTGGCTACTACGCGCGGGCGCGAAACCTGAAAGCGTGCGCCGACGTCGTCGCCGGGAAACACGGCGGGCGGTTTCCCGAAACGATCGAGGGCCTGAAGGCGCTTCCGGGGATCGGCGACTACACGGCGGCGGCGATTGCCGCGATTGCTTTCGACGTGCCGGCGGCGGTGGTCGATGCCAATATCGAGCGGGTGATCGCGCGGCTCTTCGCCATCGACACGCCGCTGCCCGCAGCCAAGAAGATCATCCGCGAGCATCAGGTGCACCTGACGCCGGCGGAGCGGCCGGGCGACTACGCGCAAGCAATGATGGATCTTGGATCGGCGATCTGCACGCCGAAACGACCGGCCTGCTCGCTCTGCCCTCTGGCGGAGCCCTGTGTGGCGCGGGCAGAGGGACGGCAGGAAGGCTTTCCAGTCCGGGCGCAGAAGGCCGGGCGACCAACGCGGCGGGGAGCGGCATTCGTGGCAGTGCGCGCCGACGGCGCCGTGCTCCTCCAGCGACGCGGCGACAACGGTCTGCTCGGCGGAATGACCGAGGCGCCGGGGACCGTATGGAGCGAGAATGCGGAACCATCGGCGGCCGACGCGCCCTTCCCGGCCGATTGGCGCGACGCAGGCACAGTCGTCCACGTGTTCACACATTTCCGGCTGGAACTAACTGTGTATTGCGCGCGCGTCGGGCAGGTGAAAAAAGTGCCCTCCGGATGCTGGTGGTCACCGGCCCGGTCGATCGCCGGCGAAGCCCTCCCGAGCGTCATGAAAAAAGCGATCGAGGCGGCGCTTCCCGGCTCAACCAGAAAGCGCGCCGCGTGAATGAAATCAGGCATGTCGTTTTCGACCTCGGCCAGGTGCTCATCGCCTATGACATGGAGGCGCCTTACCGGCGGCTTGTTCCCGACGACGATGTGCGTCAGCGCTTCTTCGCGGAAGTCCCGGTCCACGAATGGAACCTCGAGCAGGATCGCGGGCGAAGCTGGCGCGAGGCGGAAGACTTGCTCATCGCCGACTACCCGCAACACGCCGATCTGATCCGTGCCTTTCGCGCCAACTGGTGGGAGATGATCCCCGGTCCGATCGACGAGAATGTCGCCATTGTTGACGACCTCATCGACTCCGGGATTGACGTGACGGCACTCACCAACTGGGCACCCGACACGTTCACCGAGGCGGAGGCGAAATTCCCGATCCTCAGGCGCTTTCGCGGGATAACGGTGTCGGGACGAGTCAGGATGATCAAGCCGGACGCCGATATCTATCACCATCACGCCGCGAGTTTCGGGCTTGAGCCGGCAGGTACACTGTTCTTCGACGACAACCCGACCAACGTGGACGCCGCGCGCAAAGTCGGCTGGCAGGCTGAGCTCTATGTCTCCACGGATACGCTGCGGACCGATCTCCGGCGGTACAAGGTCGCGCCCTAGCGCTGTTACTCTTCCGGCTCGGTCGTGAACATCAGCGGGTAGCTGGCGCTCTTGCCCAGGTCGGTGGCTTCCGTAGCCTTGGAATCGGCAATGTCCTTCGCGTACACGGCGACAACACAGACTCCTTTGCGGTGAGCGGTGATCATGATCCGGTAGGCCTGATCCTCGCTGGTACGAAACACGGCCTTGAGGACAGTGACCACGAACTCTCGCGGCGTGTAGTCGTCGTTGATCAGGATGACCTTGTGAAGGCGCGGCCGTTCGGTCTTGGGCTCGACCTTGACCTTGGCGCGCGGCTTTACGGAGATATCGCTCATCGGAGTGCCTGCGAACCGCACCGGGATCGACGACAACATTGCAGATAATCTGGCACTCCAACCGGCGGAGTCCAGAGCGCCGCGCAATCCGAACCTGTCAGAGCCAGACCGGGTTCGACCAAGCGGACTTGCCGGCAGCGTCGGTGACAACCAGCCGGAACCAGTCGCCTGCAAATTGCTTCGTTGAAAGTGTCGCTTTGGAAATGTCGCTGCCGATCTGGTGAGAAACCCTCGTACCACGACCGACGATGGCGACATTCCGGACCGGTGAACATTCGACCACCGCCTCGCCGCCGCTGACCGAGAACCCATGAATGACGGGCCCTTGACTGGAATAGAAGTGCCCTGCCTTCATGGCGGCGAGCAGTGCGCCTGGCTCATTTGCATCCGCTTTCACCATCATCCAACCGCCGAAGCCGTCTTCAAAGCGGAAGTGTGCGTCATCGGCAGCGTAAGCGGTGAAGCGATGGCCGTCGGTCAGGAGCTGATCGAGGAGGTATGTCCCGTCGCCCCGCGTACACTCGACCGCGCACCCGTGATTGTAAATCTCGACAGCGTGGGCGCGGTCGATCATCGCCAACCCGTCATCGATCGTCAGGCCCGACCACTGCGGGTGGGCGATACCGACAAACGCGCCTGCGGCGCGAGCACGAGCAGCCAGCGCAATGCCAGTTTCGCCCTCGCCTGTCGGCGCGAAATCCCCGGGCAGGCCCACGGCAAGGATGTGCCATTTCTCGCCATGGCTGTTTGCCGGCGCGTGGACCTCCGCGCCCAGAATCGTCGTGAAGCTGTTCGTTCGGAATGGGACCGTGTCGGTAATCGGGAAGCCATATTTCGGCAGGAAGTGATCGGACAGGCAGAGAAAATCGTAGCCGGCTTCGCGATAGCGGCGGCAGACTTCCGCTGGCTCCAACCGGCCGTCCGAGCGTGTCGAGTGCGTATGGATATTGCCGCGCCAGAACTGGCCGGGCGCAGCGAAGGCTTCGGTTCCCATCGGCACAGGCTATGCCGATTCCTGTTGCGGAACGATGACGGACGGCTACACGCCGGCAGCGGCCATGTCGCGGCGGACGATGGCGCGGAGGTCGTCGATCGGGGCCAAGGCCCCTTCCCGGCCAAAATGCCAATACGTCCAGCCGTTGCAAGCATCGAGACCCTGGACCAGCGCGCCGACACGATGGATCGAACCGGTGTGAGCGCCGGCGCGGAGCGAGCCATCGGCGCGCACCTCGGCTTCGTGGCGAGATTGCGCGTCGGTGAGAATTGTGCCGGGCGCGATGAGGCCGTTCTCGATGAGAGTGCCGAACGGGACGCGCGGCTCACCACGTTTGCCGGCCGAGACCTCGATCGCCGCTTGCGATACCGGCACTACAGCGGCGATGCGCATGCGCGCAGCGGCAATGTAGTCGTCTTCGCGCTCGATGCCGACGAAATGACGGCCGAGGCGCTTGGCGACGGCGCCGGTGGTACCGGTGCCGAAGAACGGATCGAGGATGACGTCGCCGGGTTTCGACGAGGCCATGAGAATGCGGTGGAGGAGCGCCTCCGGCTTTTGCGTGGGGTGAACCTTCCTGCCCTCAACGCCCTTCAGCCGTTCGTTGCCGGTGCAGATCGGAAAGAGCCAATCGGAGCGCATTTGCAGATCGTCGTTGGCGGCCTTCAGGGCGTCATAGTTGAAAGTGTAGCCCTTACCGTTCTGGTCACGACTTGCCCAGATCATGGTTTCGTGAGCGTTGGTGAAGCGGCGGCCGCGAAAA
>JAYTZZ010000239.1:0-6757 GCA_043741595.1 Hyphomicrobiales bacterium
CGCCAGCGAGAGCGCCGATACGCTCCCGGGCTATTGCCCGCCGCTGGAGATCCGACCCGGCACCGAGTCGGTGGTTATCTACGAGCGCAATCACGAAAACGACCCGAATTTCGTCCGCTTTCAGGGGTCGATCACGCAGACCGCCCGCGAATGCCACACGATCGGCGCCGACACGCTCACGATCAAGGTCGGCATTGCCGGCCGCCTCACCGCAGGCCCGAAGGGCGGCCCCGGGAGATTCACCTTGCCGCTGCGCATTGCTGTCATCAAGCAGCACGGCGGCAACGTCTTCTACTCGGAAGTCTCTAAGGTGGAGTTGGCGATCACCCCGCCCGAATTCGCCGCGGACTTCACCCATGTGGTCGACAACATCTCGTTCCAGGTGACCCCAGGTGACCGCGACTTGATCGTCTACGTCGGCTACGACGAGGGCAAGCCAAAGCCGAAACCGACGGGCTGACGGCCGGGTTTTCCCCGTCTGACGGTCGTGCTTCGATTGACTCGACCGGCCCCGCACCTATTCTAACAGTGCCGGAACGGAGTCGAGTTCCGGCGGGCCCGCTTAGGTCAGCGGGTTGCCACGACCGCCGGGAGAGACCGGGCCCCATGTTGGAGCCCGGCGCCGAAGGAGCAACCGCCCCGGAAACTCTCAGGCAAAAGGACCGGACGGTCGGCGACTTTCTGGAAAGCAGCGGGCATCGTAGCCCGCTCACCGAAGGAGTAACCGCGCCGGGAGCGTTTCCAGGAAAAGTGTGAAGCACTTTTCCGTCCGGAAGAGCGTCCAGGAAAAACGCGGGAAATCTCTCAGGTCCTCGGACAGAGGGGGCGCGGACGGATCGCGAGATTCGTTGCCGCGAACCCGACGCCACGAGGACCCGTTCGTTGACCGAACCAGCGTCTCAAGACGAATTGCTCGAAACGCCCCTCGGGCGCGCCCATCGCGCGCTCGGTGCGCGCATGGTGCCGTTCGCCGGCTATACGATGCCGGTACAATACCCGACCGGCATCATCACCGAGCACAAATGGACACGCGAGCACGCTGGCCTCTTCGACGTCTCGCATATGGGACCGTCGTTCCTCGTGCTGGCCGATAAATCCGGCGACCCTGAAGCCGACCATGCCGCGGTCGCTGCAATCGTCGAGAAACTGATTTCTGGCGATGTCCGCGGCCTGAAACCCGGTCAGGTCCGCTATACGCTTCTCCTCAACGATCGGGGCGGCATCGTCGATGACCTGATGGTTGCCCGCCCGCGCGACCCATCTTGGTCCGGCACGCTTTACATCGTAGTCAACGCTGGCACCAAGGACGGCGACTTCGCGCGCATCGCAACCGCTGCCGGCACCAAGGCCAAGCTGAACCGTAGCGACGATTGCGCCCTTCTCGCCCTCCAGGGCCCGGAAGCTGCGGCCGTCATGCGCGACCTCGTGCCTGCCGCCGCTGATCTCGGCTTCATGACGTACGGCTCATTTAGCTTCGAGGCGACCAAGCTCGTCATCTCGCGCTCCGGCTACACCGGCGAAGACGGCTTCGAGATTCTGGTGCCGCCCGACACCGCCGAGACGCTCTGGAACCGCCTTCTGTCGGACGCACGAGTGAAGCCGATCGGCCTCGGCGCCCGTGACTCGCTCCGCCTCGAAGCCGGTCTGCCCCTTTACGGCCACGACCTCGACGAGACCATTTCACCGATTGAAGCCAATCTCGCCTTCGCCGTTTCGAAGCGCCGCCGCGAGGTCGCCGATTTCCCCGGCGCCGATCGCATCCTGAAGGAGATTCCGGCCAACGTTCGCCGGCTCCGCGTCGGTCTGCTTGTCGAAGGTGCTCCCGCACGCGAGGGCGCCGACATCCTCGACGCGAACGGCACGGCTGTCGGCAAGGTGACCAGCGGCGGGTTCTCTCCTTCGCTCAACCGCCCCATCGCCATGGGCTACGTCCCACCCGCCCATTCATCGCCGGGGACGAAACTCAAAGTGTCGGTGCGCGACCGCGCCCAGAACGCCGAGGTCGCACCGCTGCCGTTCGTTCCCCACCGCTACTACCGCAAGCCCGCCTGACGAGGACCGTCATGACCACCCGTTACACCAAAGATCACGAATGGATCCGCCTCGAAGGCGACACCGCCACGATCGGAATCAGCGAATATGCACAGGCCCAGCTTGGCGACGTCGTCTTCGTCGAGCTGCCCGCCATCGGCAAGAAACTCGCCAAGGGTGACGAGGCCGCGATCGTTGAGTCAGTGAAAGCGGCGAGCGAGATTTACGCCCCCGTCGCCGGCGAGGTGATTGCTGTCAACAGCGCCCTCGCCGACGCCCCCGGCACCGTCAACGAGCATCCTGAGGGCGCCGGCTGGTTCCTGAAGTTGAAAGTCGCGAACAAGGCCGACTTCGACGCCCTGATGGACGGCGAGAGCTACGCCGCCTTCGTCGAAACGGTCGAGGACTGAAAACGATGCGCTACCTACCCAATACCGACGACGACCGCACGGCGATGCTCGCCCGCGTTGGCGTCAATTCGATCGACGATCTGTTCGCCGACATCCCTTCCGACAAGCGGCTCAAGGGCCTCCTCGATCTGCCGACGACCAAAAGCGAGATCGAGGTCGAGCGTATCCTCGGCCGCATGGCAGAGAAGAATGTCGCTGCCGGCTCGGTGCCGTTCTTCGTTGGCGCAGGCGCGTACCGCCACCACGTGCCGGCAAGCGTCGATCACCTGATCCAGCGCTCGGAGTTTCTGACGTCCTACACCCCGTACCAGCCCGAAATCGCCCAGGGCACGCTGCAATATCTGTTCGAGTTCCAGACGCAGGTCGCGAACCTGACGGGCATGGAGGTCGCCAACGCCTCCATGTACGACGGCTCGACTGCCACGGCCGAGGCCGTGCTCATGGCCCAGCGCCTGACCAAACGGCGGAAGGCGGTGCTGTCCGGCGGCCTCCATCCGCAATATCGCAGCGTCGTCGAGACCATTTCACAGATGGCCGGGGACACTGTCGCCCCGTTGCCCGCCGATCCGATGGGCACCGAAGCGATCCTTGCGTCAATCGACAACGACACCTCCTGCGTCGTCGTCCAGTCGCCGTCGTTCTACGGCCATCTCATCGATCTGAAGCCGATCGCGGAAAAGGCGCATTCCGTTGGTGCCTTGCTCGTCGCTGTCTTCACCGAGGTCGTGGCGCTCGGCGCGATCGAGCCGCCGGGAGCGCAAGGCGCCGACATCGTCGTTGGCGAGGGTCAGTCCATCGGCAACCCGCTGACCTTCGGGGGCCCGTACGTCGGCCTCTTCGCCACGCGACAGAAGTTCGTGCGCCAGATGCCCGGCCGCCTGTGCGGCGAAACCGTCGATGCGGAGGGCAAGCGCGGGTTCGTGCTGACGCTCTCCACCCGTGAACAGCACATCCGCCGCGACAAGGCGACGTCCAACATCTGCACCAACTCCGGCCTCTGCTCGCTCGCCTTCACTATCCATATGACGCTGCTGGGTGAGACCGGCCTTCGCAAGCTCGCCGCTCTCAACCATGCCAACGCAGTGAAGCTCGCAGAGGCGCTTGCAGCCGTTCCCGGCGTCAACGTGCTGAACGACACCTTCTTCAATGAATTCACCATCCGCGTTCCCGGCGACGCCGCACACATTGTCGAAAGACTCGCGTTGAGCGGCGTCCTCGGCGGTGTCCCGGTCTCGCGTCTCGAGCCTGACCACCCGGAGCTGGCCGACCTGATCGTCGTCGCCTCAACCGAGATAAACACTGACGCCGACCGCGCCGCCTACGCGCAGGCGCTGAAGGAGGTGCTGTGATGCTGAACGAACAGGGTCGCCCCACATCGCCTGCTGCGCCGAACGCCGCGGCGGACGAAACCTTCACTGGTAACCGCGCTCTCCAGATCGAAGAGCCATTGCTGTTCGAGGTCGGCCGCGCCGAAGTCACCGGCGTCGACCTTCCGGAAGCGCCGAAGGTGAAATCGCGCCTCGGATCACACGGCCGCAAAACGCCGATCGATCTCCCCGGTCTCTCCGAGCCGGAGACGATGCGCCACTACGTGCGTCTGTCGCAGAAGAATTACGCCATCGACGCCGGCATCTATCCGCTTGGTTCCTGCACGATGAAGCACAACCCGCGCCTCAACGAGAAGATGGTGCGGCTGCCGGGTTTCGGCGACATCCACCCGCTCCAGCCGATCTCCACCGTCCCCGGGGCGGTCGAACTCATCGCTGAACTCGGCCGCTGGCTGCTCGAGATGACCGGCATGAAGACCGTGGCCATCAGCCCCAAAGCCGGTGCGCACGGAGAGCTTTGCGGCATGATGGCGATCAAGGCGGCACTGGAAGCGCGCGGCGACCAGCGCTCCATCGTGCTCGTCCCTGAGTCCGCCCACGGCACGAACCCTGCAACGGCCGCTCTCCTCGGCTACAAGGTGGTCGATGTCCCGGCTCGCGCCGATGGCACCGTCGACCCCGAGGAGGTGAAGAAGCGCCTCTCGCCTGAAGTCGCGGCGATCATGCTGACCAACCCCAACACCTGCGGCCTATTCGAGCGCGACGTCGTCGCAATCGCCGATGCCATCCACGCTGCCGGCGCATTCTTCTATGCCGACGGCGCCAATTTCAACGCTATCGTCGGCAAGGTGAAGCCGGGAGATCTTGGCGTCGATGCCATGCACATCAACCTGCACAAGACATTCTCGACGCCCCACGGCGGCGGCGGTCCGGGCGCCGGCCCGGTCGTCTTCTCCGACAAGCTCGCGGCTTACGCTCCAGTGCCTTACGTGCAGCTTCGCCAAGGCGAGGCCGAGTTCATCGAAACCCGCCGCGAAGCCGGCGACGAGGCAAGGCCTTTCGGCCGCATGACCGCCTTCCACGGCCAGATGGGAATGTTCGTCCGCGCCCTGTCATATATGCTCGCCCACGGTTCGGACGGCATGCGCCAGGCGTCGGAGGATGCTGTGCTGAACGCCAACTATGTCCGCGCCGGCCTCGCCGACGTCATGAGCCAACCCTTCGGCAACCGCACGTGCATGCACGAGGCATTGTTCGACGACCGTTTCCTCGACGGCACCGGCGTCACCACGCTCGATTTCGCCAAGGCCATGATCGACGAGGGCTTCCACCCGATGACCATGTATTTCCCGCTCGTCGTTCACGGCGCGCTGCTGATCGAGCCGACCGAGTCTGAATCGAAAGCGTCGCTTGATCTCTTCGTGGCGACGCTGCGGGAGCTAGTTCTGCGGGCGAAACGCGGCGAGGCTGAGCGCTTCCGTCAGGCCCCGATATTCGCCCCGCGCCGCCGTCTCGATGAGACCCGCGCAGCGCGCTCTCCGAAGCTCCGCTGGGAAAAGCCAACACCCTACGCCGAGGCCGCGGAGTAAAGGGTGGCACGCAGGACTCGGCCATTCAGGAATGCAGATGTCGCCGCCGTGTTCCGGGCGTACCCGCCGGCCGTCAAGGCGCGACTACTTCGGCTCCGCGACCTGATCTTCGAAACCGCCTCGGCCACAACAGGCGTTGGCGAGATCGAGGAGACGTTGAAATGGGGCCAGCCGAGCTACCTCACCGCGCAATCGGGAAGCGGGACGACCATCCGAATCGATCGCGCGAAGGGCGCAGACGGCGAAGTCGCAATCTACGTCAGTTGCTTGACCGACCTTGTGGCGACATTTCGCGAGCGCTATCCGAAGCTGCGGTACGAAGGAAAAAGGGCGATCCGCTTCCGCGCGGAGGACAACCTGGATGAGCCTGCCCTTCGCCATTGCATTGCTCTGGCGCTCACCTACCACCAGCGCAAGCGGAAAGCGGCGACCTGAGTTTCGTTAGTCCGCCATCCCCTCCCAGCTCATCAGCGCCTCTGCGATCGCGGGCAGATCGGCGAACCGCTTGATAACAGTCTCTGCACCTGCCTCGATGAGGAGATCAGCGTGGCCGAGCCAGGTGTGGCGGCCGCCGGTGAAGCCGACGACGCGCATACCGGCCGCCTTTGCGGCCGAGACGCCGAAGACCGAATCCTCCAACACCAGCACCTCGCGCGGATCGATCTCGAATTCTCTGGCTGCGTGGGAATAGACGTTCGGCGATGGCTTCGGCTGTTTGTCGCCGACTTCCACGGCCGAGAAGATGTACGGCCGGAAGCGGTCGATCAGGCCGACCTTGTTGAGTTCGATCGTCAGTCGCTCGCTCGTCGAGTTCGAGCAGATGCAACGCGGCCCGTCGATCCGGTCGAGCAGCTCGTCGACCCCGGGCACTGCCTTGAGGTCGCGCGCCAGCCGGCGGTCGAGCTCGGCCTTCTGCTTCGCCAGAAAATCCTCCGGCAGCGAGCGGCCGATTTCCTTTTCCACCAGGTCATGGATGGCGGTGCTGGTCAGCCCGGCGAAGCGCCGCGAGACCTCAGCTGCGGTGATCTCGTAGCCGACGTCGGTCAGCATTTCGGCGTCCACCTCCGAAGCAATGACCTCGGAATCGACCAGAACGCCGTCGCAATCGAACGCAAAGAGCATGATTTTCTTGATCCAAACGCCGGCGAGCAGCCGACGATCCTGAGGGGAGTGGCCTCTGTCTAGCTGGCCGGGCGCCGGAACGAAAGAGTGCCCGCGCATGGCTGCCGAACGCCGTTCATAGCCGCTTAACCATACCCCCTAACCGGGGATTTACCCTGTTCGCTCAGGATCACGCTTCTTCGTGTGTTCAGGTTGCGTGGGGCAGGCGTCATGAGTGCGTTGGCGAAAGTGAAGGCGGCGGGTCAGGCCACCTGGCTCGATACGATCCTCAAGGGCG
>JAYTZZ010000240.1:0-2864 GCA_043741595.1 Hyphomicrobiales bacterium
CAAGCCGACAACGCCGGAAGCGCGCGCCGTGATCGACGGCGTGGTGAAGGACACGTTCGCCTGGTTCGTCGACATCGTCGCCGAACGCCGCAAGATGCCGTGGAGCGAGGCGCGGACGCTTGCCGACGGGCGCATCTACACCGGCCGCCAGGCGCTCGATGCCAAGCTCATCGACGAGATCGGCGGCGAGGAAGCGGCACTCGCCTGGCTTGCCACCAAGGGCGTCGACGCGAAGTTGCCGATCCGGGATTGGGAACCGTCGCGGCCGGGACGCGGATTGTTCTCCTATGCAGACGCGCTCATCTGGATCGCGCAGACGACGGGTCTCAGCCCGTCGCTGATACCCGCTGCCGTGCTCGACCGCATACTTCCCGAGAGTCTCAAGCTTGACGGTCTTCTGTCTGTTTGGCAGGGTTCAGGCGGTGGGGACAAGTGACCTGCCGGGGGGCGGCGGAATGATCAAATCCGAGTTGGTTCAGAAAATTTCCGAACGTAACCCGCACCTCTACCAGCGCGACGTCGAACACATCGTCAACGCCATCCTCAACGAGATCACCGCGGCGCTTTCACGGGGCGACCGGGTCGAGCTCCGCGGTTTCGGGGCCTTCTCGGTCAAGAACCGGCCGGCGCGTACCGGCCGTAATCCACGGACCGGCACGAAAGTTTCCGTCACCGAGAAATACGTGCCCTTCTTCAAGACCGGCAAGGAAATGCGCGAGCGCCTCAATACCTGAGGCTCCGCGGCGCTGATCCCGCGGCGAGATTTCGGTTTCCCGTTCGGCGGCAAGGGCGCAAACTCTCCCCATGCGACGCTTCCTGACCCTCTTCGTCCTCCTGCCGATCGCCATCGTCGTGGTGGCGCTCTCGGTCGCCAATCGCGCCAGCATCACCTTCTCGCTCGACCCGATCGGCGGACCGGCGCCGGGATGGTCGGCGAGCGGCCCGCTCTACGTGTTCCTCTTCGCGGCGGTCATCCTCGGTGTCGTCATCGGCGGCGTCGCAACATGGCTCCGCCAGAGCCGCTGGCGGCACGCCGCCCGCATCGAACGCACCAATGCGGATCGCCTCCGTCTCGACGTCGAGCGCTTGCGCGAACGCCTTGAGGCGACAACGCCGGCGATCGCCGGCCCGCGCGAACGCGACGCCGCCTGACGCGATGCGCGTCGTCAGCGCGGCGGAGATCGATCGCGTTCTCGACTTTCCTGGACTGATCGTCGCAATCCGCGAAGCCTTTCGCGGGAACATCGTGGCGCCGGCGCGCCATCATCACGCGATCCCGCGCGTCGGCGCGGCTGATGCCACGTTGCTCCTCATGCCGGCGTGGCAAGGTGGGAACAGCGGCTTCATCGGCGTGAAGATCGTCTCCGTGTTTCCCGACAACGCCCTGCGCGCGAAGCCCAGCGTCATGGGCACCTATCTCCTGATCGCCGGCGACGGCGGCGAACCGCTCGCCACCCTCGACGGCGTTGCACTCACGCTCTGGCGGACTGCGGCGACGTCAGCGCTCGTGTGCGACGTCCTCGCCCGTCCCGACGCCAAACGATTGGCGATGATCGGCGCCGGTGCGCTGGCGCCGAAGCTGATCGCGGCGCATGCCTCGGTTCGTCCGCTCACGCATGTTACTATCTGGAACCGTTCGCGCGACAAGGCTGAACAACTCGCGGCGTCACTCAATCGCCCCGGCCTGAAGGTGACCGTATCCAACGATCGTGAGGCCACGATCCGCGAGGCCGATATCGTTTCGGTGGCAACGCTGACGAAGGAACCGCTGGTGCGTGGCGCATGGCTGAAGCCCGGCGCTCACGTCGATCTCGTCGGCGCCTACACGCCGGCGATGCGCGAGGCGGACGACGACGCCATTCGCAAGTCGACCGTCTACGTCGATACCCGCGCCGGCATGAACGAGAGCGGCGATATCGCCCAACCCGTCGCCTCCGGTGCGCTCAACGAAGCAAACATCGCCGGCGACCTCTTCGACATTGCGCGGGGCACAGCACCCGGCCGCCGCTCAGCCGACCAGATCACGCTCTTCAAGTCGGTCGGCAACGCCATCGAGGATTTAGCGGCAGCGGTGGAGGTCTGGAAGCGGCTTTAGGCCCTCCCGCCCGTCACCACGGTGAAAGGACCGCCCGTACCGCGCTCGTTGGACTCATGGGCAGTTTCGTGGCAAATCCCGGCCCATGGACCTGATCGTCAAGATCTGCGGCCTCTCGACCGAGGAAACCCTCGACGCTGCCCTCGAAGCCGGCGCCGACATGGTCGGATTCGTGTTTTTTCCGAAGAGTCCGCGGTTCATTTCTCTCGAAAAAGCTGCGGCGTTGGCGAAGCGCGCGCGTGGCCGCGCCGAGATCGCAGCGCTCATCGTCGACATGGACGATGCCGACATTCATGCCCTTATCGATGCGGTGAAGCCCGACTGGCTGCAGATGCATGGACAGGAAACACCGGAGCGGACGGCTGAGGTGAGAAAGCAGTTCGCGACCAAAGTCATGAAGGCCATCGGCATCGGCGCGTCGAGCGATCTTGCCGTTGCGAAAAATTACGTCACCGTCGCCGACCGGCTGCTGCTCGATGCCAAGCCGCCGAAGGATGCGACGCGCCCCGGCGGCAACGCGCGCGCGTTCGACTGGCGGATGCTTGCGGGCTTCGCGCCAACCGTACCGTACCTTCTCTCCGGCGGTCTGACGCCCATGAATGTCGCCGAGGCGATCGCCACCAGCGGCGCGCCGGGCGTTGACGTGTCCTCCGGTGTCGAGACTGAGCCGGGCAAGAAGGACGCCGCCCTGATCCGAGCCTTCATCGCCAACGCGCGGGCGGCTGTAACAGGGCGGGTCAAGGAAAGAGCCGCCTCGTGACCGCCCAGC
>JAYTZZ010000241.1:0-15112 GCA_043741595.1 Hyphomicrobiales bacterium
CGATTGGACCGTCGACGGCGCGGAGAATATTCCGATCGTCATCTCGCCTGGTTTCTTGATGAGCACGTAGCCCCCTGCCCGCCCGCGCCGGCTGGCGACGATTCCCTTCTTCTTCAGTTCGAGGAGAATGTGCTCAAGGAATTTTCGCGGGACGCCGGCGCCCTTGGCGATCTCCTCGATCTGTACGGAGGTCCCGTCAGGTTGTTCGGCGAGATGAAAAAGCGCCTTGAACGCGTACTTGGCTTTCTGCGTGATCATCCGCCAGCAATACACGACTCTGCGGGTCGTGTATAGTTGCCGGCATCAGACCTTGCGGAAGGTGAGGTAGGTCGGCGTACGCCCGGAACGAAGCGCCTTCGCTTCGTAGCGCGTGCCCGGCCAATCGGGAAACGGGCGAAGCCAGTCGTCGGCGCACTCGGCAGTCCAAGCGAAACGTACGCTGGCAACGAGATGGGTAAGCGTCCATTCGACGTAAGCCGGAATGTCGCTCGCGAAACAAAACAGCGCACCGGTCTTCATCACCCGCGCCAGACGATTGAGATTCTCCACCGATACGAACCGGCGTTTCCAATGACGCTTCTTCGGCCACGGATCGGGATAGAGGAGATCGACCTGATCGATCGACGCCGGCGGCAGCCAGTCCAGTAGCAGCGACGCGTCGTCGCCGAAGAGACGGACGTTGGCGAGGTTGCCGTCAACGATCGCCGTCACCGCTTTCGCCATCCCGTTAATGAACGGCTCGACGCCGACGAAGCCGGTGTCGGACTCTCGCGTAGCTTCGGCCATGAGATGCTCGCCGCCGCCGAAACCGATCTCGATGCGGAAGCGCGACGGCGTCGCCGGGAACAGTTCGGCGATGTCTTTTGGCGAAGGCGCGGTTACGTCGACGAGAAGCTTCGGTAGCTCCGACGCCATGAGCTCGGCGCGACGGTAGGAAAGCGGTCTGCCCGAGCGACGCCCGTACAATGTTCGAACCGTCGCCGAACCGGCACGTGTCGTCGCCGAACCGTTTTCAGGCAAGTGCCGAGCGAAGCGCCGTGGCGAGGTCCGTGCGCTCCCAGGAAAAACCGCCATCCGCCTCGGGTTTGCGGCCGAAATGACCATACGCCGAGGTGCGCGCGTATATCGGCCTATTTAGTTGTAAATGCTGGCGAATTCCGCGCGGCGAGAGATCCATGACCTCGCCCAGAACTTTCTCCAGCTTCGATTCTTCGACATGCCCCGTGCCGTGGAGATCCACGTATATCGACAATGGCTTAGCTACCCCGATCGCGTACGAAAGCTGAATGGTGCAGCGGTCAGCGAGCCCGGCCGCCACGACGTTCTTGGCGAGATAGCGGGCTGCGTAGGCGGCGGACCGATCGACCTTGGTCGGATCCTTGCCCGAGAAAGCACCGCCGCCGTGGGGTGCCGCGCCGCCGTAAGTGTCGACAATAATCTTGCGGCCGGTAAGCCCACAGTCGCCGTCAGGGCCACCGATGACGAACTTGCCGGTCGGATTGACGTGCCACTCGGTGTGCCCGTTGACCCAGTCGGCCGGGAGGGCCTTGCGCACGTATGGCTCGACAACGGCACGCACGTCGTCAGAGGTCATGGTCTCGTCGACATGCTGGGTGGAAACGACGATCGACGTCGCTCGCAACGGTTTCCCGTTCTGGTACTCGACGGTGACCTGGCTCTTGGCGTCGGGACCGAGCATCTTCGCTTCGCCGGATTTCCTGGCGTCAGCCAGCAGTTTCAGGATGCGGTGAGCGTAGTAGATCGGCGCCGGCATGAACTCCGGCGTCTCACGGCAGGCGTAGCCGAACATGATGCCCTGGTCGCCGGCACCTTCATCCTTATTGCCGGCGGCGTCGACGCCTTGGGCGATGTCCGCCGACTGGGCATGGAGGAGGATCTCGATCTCCGCGCTCTCCCAATGGAAGCCCGCCTGCTCGTAGCCGATGTCGTGGATAGCAGCGCGTGTCAGCGGCTCGATCTTGCCGAGCACAGCCTCGGGTCCTCGCACTTCGCCGGCGATGATCACGCGGTTGGTGGTGGCGAGCGTCTCGCAGGCGACGCGCGCTTCGGGCATTTCGGCGAGATATGCATCGACGATGGTGTCGGAGATGCGATCGCAGACCTTGTCCGGATGGCCCTCGGAGACGGATTCACTGGTGAAGTGATAGGTGGAGCGAGACAAGGGACACGGTTCTCCCGTAGCGAACGATCGCGGCCGGAAAATCGCGCGCCCCCGGCCATCCGAGGGGGTGGTTCTGGCAGCGAATCCGGCGATGGTCAATCAATCGCTTGGGCAACGACGAACGTCGCTCGCACGGATCAGACCCGAGGAGAGCGTCGAGACGCGACTTAGGCGTCGGGGTCTTCGCCAGCGAGTGCCCTCACCAGATCGATGAGGCGGCGGCGGAGCTTGGTGTCCTTGATGCGCAGGAACGCTTTGTTGAGCTGGATACCCTCTGAGCTGGAGAGGAAATCCACGACATACGTCGTCTGCTGCGGCTCAGCTAAGCCGGTGCCAGTTTCACCCGGCGTGCCCGGGGCGTCTTCAAAGAAGAACGCGACAGGGACCGTCAATACTCGGGCAATGTGCTGCAAGCGGCTTGCGCCGATGCGGTTAGTGCCCTTTTCGTATTTCTGAATCTGCTGGAAGGTGATGCCGAGGTGATCGCCGAGCTTCTCCTGGCTCATGCTGAGCATCATGCGGCGTAGACGAACCCGGCTGCCGACATGAATGTCGATCGGATTTGGTTGCTTTTTGTTGGCCATTATATTTTCGACTGCTTCCTGTCGATCTGATCACCGCAATACTCGCTGCCGTTATGGCCGAGCCTTCGGCTATAACCACTCCGCCGCGTCATGTCGCGCGCGGACATTCCGTAGACAAAATGCTCGGCGCAGTCGAACCCGACGTCCCGGCGACCTCTAGCCGTCCAACCAAGTGACGGTTGAATAATGATCAGGCAGCACGTTTGGTGTCAATTGTCCGTCATATAGTTTGGCGGACTCGGTAAATCTTGCCGACGATTGCGAAGCAACCGTTAACCACGATCAAGGCGAAAAAAATGAAATCGCCGAACCGGCCGTAAGGCGTGATTGGGAGGTCCGCCGGCAGCGGGCCGTCGACAACACCCACGCGCCCGAGATCCAGGCTCGCGAGCACGCGACCATGCGGATCGACGATCGCCGAGATGCCCGAATTCGCGGCGCGAACCAGCGGCAAACCTTCCTCTACGGCACGGACTCGTGCCTGAAGGAAGTGCTGGTAGGGGCCCGGTGTCGAACCGTACCACGCATCGTTGGTGAGGTTGAGAAGCCATCCAGGACGGTTACCAGGCTCGATCGCCTCTCCAGGAAAAATGACCTCGTAGCAGATAAGCGGTCCGAACGGCGGAGCGCCGGCTGGAGTTAAGGTCCGCAGGCGTTGGCCCGGCGAAAAACCCGTCGGCAGTGCGATCAACTGCCGCAGCCCGAGGGCACCGAGAAACGGACGGAACGGGAGGTACTCGCCGAAGGGGACGAGGTGGACCTTGTCGTAGGCGGCGCGAATTTCGCCACCGTCATCGATGACGTAGACGCTGTTGAAGACGAGTGGCGGCTCCTCACTGCCGGCGACGCGCTCGGCCCGCGCCGCGCCGGTGATGAGGACGACGCCTTTGGGCAAAAGTTCGGCGATCGCGGCGAGCGCCGACGGGCGTTCGGTCAGCAGGAACGGAAACGCCGACTCGGGCCAGATCAGATGAGTCACTCCCTCCATGCCACTGGTGCCGCTGCGGCTCAGATCGACGTAGCGGTTCATCGTGTCATCGGAGCGATCGGCGGCCCAACGTTCGTTCTGCGGAATCGCCGGTTGGACAATGCGAAGATGCACGCCGGGGACCAACGGATCCGGTTCCCCCGCAAGCCGGATCGCGCCATAGCCAACGTGGGCGAGGAGCAGCGCCACGGCGACTCCGATAGCGATGCGGCCCGAACGGCGTCCCACCTCGCTGTCGGCAACAAGAAGGGCCGGCGCCGCGAAGATGAAGAAGGCCGCGAGCGTCACGCCCCAGATGCCAACGAGAGACGCGGACTGCATCATGAGCGGTGCCGGTGTCAACGCGTAGCCGAAGGCATTCCACGGGAAGCCCGTGAAGAGGTGTCCGCGCAACCATTCGGCCATCGCCATCGCGCCGGAGAAGACGAGAAGGCGCGGCCAACCGTCGAACCAGAAGGCGCGCGCCACCGCCGCGCCGATTGCCCAGAAGAGCGCGAGGAGCGCGGGCAAGGCGATCACGGCCAGCGGCAACGCCCATGCAAAAGCGCCGGCGTCGACGAGGAACGCCGCGCCGATCCACCAGAGACCGGCGATAAAGAAGCCGAAGCCGAAAGCGAAGCCGACAACGGCGGCAGGGAGAATACGGCGGAGCCAGGTCGCACCTTCACCTGCCTCGGCGCCATCGATCAGCCAGGCGAAAACCGGCACGGTCAGCCAAAGTACCGGAAACGCAAAGAAAGGCGCGAACGCCAGCGCCGATGCGGCTCCAGCGAGGAAAGCGACGGCAAAGCGACGCCAGCCCCACTGCAGAATGACGGCGTCGGCTAGGGTTTGCACTCTGTGCGGTACTCCGAACGACGAATCAGACGATGAGCCTCGGGGCGTCGCCAACACGGGTCAAGCGGGTGGATCAGGCAGCTGACGTGGAGCCGGCCTCGGGCGGCGGGCGCTGACGGCGGCGCTGTTCGGGGGGAGGCCGGCGATAAATACGCAGGCGCTTGATGCGGCGTGGATCGGCGTCGAGAATCTCAAACTCGTAGCCGGAGGGCGTGGTGATCAACTCACCGCGCACCGGAATGCGACCGATGAGCCCGAACACGAGACCGCCAACCGTATCGACGTCTTCGCCGCTTTCGCCACCGGCCAGGTCTTCGCCGATCGCTTGCGCCAACTCCTCGAGATCGGCACGCGCGTCGGCGAGGAAACCGCCGTTACCGTCAGGCACGATCATCGGGCCGGCGTCTTCATCCGATTCATCCTCGATATCGCCGACGATCATCTCGACCGCGTCTTCGAGCGAAACGAGGCCATCGGTGCCGCCGTACTCGTCGATGACGAGCGCCATCTGCATGCGACTTGCCTGCATGTTGGGAAGCAACACCGCGACCGGCATGGACGGCGGCACGAAGAGGATGTTGCGGACGAGATTTGTCTCGGCGAGCGTCTTCGAGAGATCGACGCGGTGTAGATCGAATTCGGTGGAGCGTTCGCCTTCGGCCGGCGGAAGAGCGGCAGCCTCGGTGACGTAGCCCATCAGGTCCTTGATGTGGACGAGACCAACTGGATCGTCGAGCGACTCCCGGAATACGGGCATGCGTGAGTGACCGGAGCGGCGGAAGCTCGCAAAAAGATCGCCGAGGCGAATGTCGATGTCGACCGCTTCGATGTCGGCGCGCGGCACCATGATGTCGTCGACACGGACGTCGCGCAGGCGAAGAATATTGGAGAGCATCGCCCGCTCTTCCGGCGAGAAGCCGGCTGCAACGTCCTCCGTGGCAAGGGCGTTGGCGAGTTCCTCGCGGATCGAGCCGGCACCCCTGAGACCGACGGCGGTACGTAGCCGATCGATCCAGGACTCTTCCGCGACGCCTGCCGCGCCAGAAGCCTGCGAACCCGTCGTTTGCCTGTCGCTATCGCTCATTCGGCCCCACCGCCATAGGGATCGGCCACGCCGAGGCGGGCGAGTATAGCGGTTTCGAGGTTCTCCATCACCGCCGCCTCGTCATCATTCCCGTGGTCGTAGCCAACAAGATGCAGGAAGCCATGGACGACAAGGTGGGTGAGATGATGTTCAAACGTCAGTTCGTCTTTGGCGGCTTCGCGGCTGATCACCCCGTCCGCGAACACGATGTCGCCGAGGAGCGGTCCGAACGTTTTTGGCGTCGGCTGGGACGCGGGAAATGACAGAACATTCGTGGCGATGTCCTTGCCGCGGTAGCGATGGTTGAGACTGCGCGCACGCGCATCGTCGGTGAAGACGAGACTCAATTCGGCCGACGGCGCGAACGGCGACGCAACAGAATCGATCGCCGCGGTGATCGCGTTCTCGACCAGCGGGCGGAGCTTCACCTCCGGCGGCCACTCGCCGGCCTCGACCAGAATGGCGATTTCGGGTAGCGATCGCAGCGACGTCGGAAGCAGCATGCTCAACGGGTGCTGCCGATCCTCGAAAGGTCGGCGGCGTCGTAGGCCTCGACGATGCGTCCGACCAGGGGATGGCGGACGACGTCGGCGGCCGTGAAGCGTACCTGAGCAATGCTGGCGATACCGTCGAGCAACTTGACCGCCTCGACCAGACCGGACGTCTGCCCAGGAGGAAGATCGATCTGGCTCGGATCGCCGGTGACGATCATACGCGAGTTCTCGCCAAGCCGGGTCAGGAACATTTTCATCTGCATGGACGTGCTGTTCTGCGCCTCGTCGAGAATGACTACGGCATTGGCGAGAGTCCGCCCGCGCATGAAGGCGAGCGGCGCAACTTCGATGACGCCGGAGGTCAAACCGCGTTCGACCTTCTCCGCCGGCATCATGTCGTAGAGCGCGTCGTAGAGGGGCCTCAGATATGGATCGACCTTCTCGCGCATATCGCCTGGCAGGAAGCCGAGCCGCTCGCCGGCTTCGACGGCGGGGCGTGAGAGGATGAGACGGTCGACGGTGCCGCGCTCCAGCATGGCGGCGGCATAGGCAACGGCGAGATAGGTCTTGCCGGTACCGGCGGGGCCAATGCCGAATACAAGCTCAGCGCGATCGAAGGCGCGGATATACGCATCCTGCATCGGCGTGCGCGCCATTACGGTCTTCCTGCGCGTGCCCACCTGGGCCATAGCAAGGCGGCCCTTCGGCTCGAGGCTTGGCAGGTGCATTTGCGACTCGCTGGCGGAAGCCATACGCACGGCACCTTCTACATCACCGGGGCCGATGCTCTGGCCGGCTTGCAGGCGCACGTAAAGCATGTCGAGGGCGAGGCGGGCGCGCGCCAGCGCATCGGGACTCCCGCGGAGCGTCACCTGGTTCCCGCGGGCGATCGCCTCAATGCCGAGGCGCTGCTCGACGACGGCAAGGTTCTGATCGAACTCGCCGAAAAGCTCCTGAATCAGGCGATTGTCATCAAAGGCGACGACGATATGCCCGCGGTCGTCGTTGGTGGACGTAGCGGCGAAATCGTGACGTGCGGTCAAAGCGCAATCTCCATACCGGCCCCAGACCTCGTCGCCTCGGCGAGGGTATCCGTCGGGGCCATGGTTGCGAACAAGCTGTTGGTGGCAGCTCCGGTGATGACGACTCGCCCAATGGTGCCGATGAGCGATTCCGGCGCGTCGACGTGCACCGGCATCAACCAGGGTGAACGGCCGACAATCTGACCGGCCTCGCGGCCGCGGCGCTCGAAGAGCACCTCGGCCCGAGTTCCGACGAGCGAGCGCATGAACGTCGTCTGACGCGCGTCGATCTTGGCCTGTAGCCGGTAGAGGCGCTCGTTCTTCACCTCTTCTGCGATCTGATCGGAGGCGGAAGCTGCCGGTGTGCCGGGGCGCGGACTGTACTTGAACGTGAAGGCGCCCATGTACCCAGCCTCGTCGACAAGGGAGAGGGTGTCGGCGAAGTCGGTGTCCGTCTCGCCAGGAAAACCGACGATGAAGTCGCCGGCGAGCGCGATATCGGGGCGAGCGCCGCGAATCTCGTCGACGAGGCGGAGAAAGTCGGCGCGCGTGTGACGGCGGTTCATTGTTGCAAGGATGCGATCCGAGCCGGACTGCACCGGCAGATGCAGATAGGGCATCAGCGCATCGAGGTCGCGGTGCGCAGCGATCAGTGCGTCGTGCACGTCGCGTGGGTGGCTGGTCGTGTAACGTAGGCGATCGAGACCGGGGATCTCGGCGAGCCGGAACAAGAGACGGCCGAGGTCCCAGTCGCGACCGTCTGGTCCGGCGCCGTGCCAAGCGTTGACGTTCTGGCCAAGCAGCGTGATCTCACGCACGCCCTCGCCGGCAAGGCGGGCCGCTTCCGCAACGATGGCTTCGACAGGACGCGAGACCTCAGCGCCACGTGTGTAAGGCACGACGCAGAATGTGCAGAACTTGTCGCAGCCTTCCTGCACGGTGAGGAACGCAGCGACGCGCCTGTCCCGTCTTGCGGGCAACCGGTCGAGAACCGCGAACTTCTCCGCGACGGCGAATTCCGTATCGATGATCGATGCGCCGGAGCGGGTTTCATCCAGAAGCTCGGGTAGGCGGTGATAGGACTGCGGCCCGACGACAAGATCAACGGCAGGTTCGCGACGGATAATTTCCATGCCCTCGGCCTGCGCAATACAGCCCGTCACACCGATCTTCACGGTTCGGCCAGCAAGGGTCGCGGCGGCCTTCAATTCGCGCAAGCGACCCAGCTCGGAATAGACCTTCTCCGCGGCCTTCTCGCGAATGTGGCAGGTGTTGATGAGGATGAGGTCGGCAGATTCCGGAGTGTCGGCGGCCAGGTAACCAGCAGGGGCCAGAGCGTCCGCCATCCTTTCGGAATCATAGACGTTCATCTGGCAACCGTAGGTCTTGATGAAGACTTTCTTCAGATCCTCGCCCCTTCCGTTCATGCAATCCGTTCGGGGCCGCGAGCTCGCAGCCGACCAGTGCCTTTCGTGTTCCTTTAGCGTTTTTTGACAGCCCTGAGAATAGTCGGCCGCGATGGCCGAAGCGTGACGGTACTTGGGGTTAACCGCGGCTAACCGTCATTCCTTGCCGCTTTTTGGGTCTTTCAGCGGCACCCCATAAAGCTCCAGTCGGTGGTCGACGAGCTTGAAGCCGAGGCGTTCCGCCATCGCCTGCTGCAGACGCTCGATTTCCTCGTTGCGGAATTCGATTACCTTGCCGGTGCGGAGGTCGATCAGATGGTCGTGATGTTCGTCGGGAATCGGCTCGTAACGGCTGCGGCCGGCGCCGAAATCGTGGCGGGCTATGACGCCAGCGTCCTCGAACAGCTTGACGGTGCGATAGACCGTGGCGATCGAGATATGGGGATCGACGGCCGACGCCCGCCGGTAAAGTTCCTCCACGTCCGGGTGGTCGGTCGCCGCCTCGAGGACACGAGCGATGACCCGGCGCTGCTCGGTCATGCGCATGCCCTTGGCAACGCACGCTTCCTCAATGCTCTGGGTCTTGTGGTCGGGCACGATCGATCCCCTCAGGGAATGCGCTAGCGAACTTGGAGACGCATGACAAGCGCTGTGCCGTCTCCATCCTTGGGTTCCGCGTAGTAGTTCCGCCGCTCGCCGGCGACCTTGAACCCCAGCCTCTGATAAAGGCGGACCGCGGCGCGATTGGTGCGATCGACTTCCAGGAAGAGCGTGGCAATGCGCTCGCGGTAGAGCCGGCGAATAACGTCGTCCATGAGGAGCCGGCCGTAGCCGAGAGCACGGTAGCGCGAATGCACCGCAATGGTCAGGATCTCGGCCTCGTCCGCGGCGTAGCGGACGGTAACGAAGCCGGCTAGGCGGCGTGCCCCGATGAGCGGCTGCAGCCGCGCCGCAAGCGTGAACACCGACGGGTCGGCCATGAGCGCCGCGAAGTCGTGAGGACTCCACGTCCGCCGAAACGCGTCGCGGTGAATTTCGGAAAGCGCATAGACCTCATCCGGTGAAGCACCGTCGACGAAGGTTTGCGTCCAGAGACCCGCGATCATCGAAGTGCGATCCGCGCCGCGGTTTGCGGCTTGGCGTCGGGTGGGCGGAGATAGAGCGGCCGTGGGGAGGCCGTCGGCGCGGGCGTCGCCATGGCAAGGCGGCAGAGAGAGGCGACGTCGGCCGATGCGTTCCGGTGAGCGACACGCGCCGTCATATCCATCGGCAGCGCGGCTACGACGAGATCGGCACCCGAGCCTGCGATCAGCATTCGGTCGGTCAGCAGCGCCGCCAGAACCTGCGCCGACGCGGCGCGCGGCGGTTCGATTTCGCGGCCGTCGGCGGCGAAGGTAGCGCCGTAGAGTTCGCCGCGACCGGCGGCAAGAACAGCGAGAACTGCTTTGGCGCCGCGCAAGGTCCGCGCCTCCTCGGCGTGGACGGCTAGCGTGCCGATGCCGACAGCCGCTTTGCCGGTGACCAGCGCAAGGCCACGAGCGGCGGCGATGCCGATGCGCAGGCCCGTGAACGAGCCGGGGCCAACGGTGACGGCGATACGATCGAGATCGTCGAAGGCGATGCCAGCTTCCGCCATCGCGCTTTCGATCAACCGCACGAGGATTTCGGCATGGCCGCGACCAACGACTTCCGAGCGGATGACCGGGTCGCCGCCGGCAACAACGCCGACCGCGCAGGCTTCCGAGGCGGTATCGATGACAAGCAGGCGCATGGCGTCAGACTAACGTTTTGACGCCGCCGTGCGTCGAGGCGACGGGAATTAACCCGCGACTTCCTGGATCTCGCGCACTTCCGGGACGAAGTGGCGAAGCAGATTCTGGATGCCGTGCTTCAGCGTAGCGGTCGACGATGGACAGCCGGCGCATGAGCCGCGCATGTTGAGGAAGACGACGCCGTCGCGGAACCCCTGGAACGTGATGTCGCCGCCGTCCTGAGCGACGGCCGGGCGCACGCGCGTCTCGATCAGATCCTTGATGGTGGCGACGGTCTCAGCGTCTTCGGGCGCAAAGAACTCTTCGCCCGAGCTCTGGGCCTGCTCCTGGCGCAGCACCGGCATGCCCGACATGAAGTGTTCCATGATCGCGCCGAGCACGGCCGGCTTGATGTGCGGCCATTCGCCCTCGACCTTGGTGACGGTAATGAAATCGTTGCCGAGGAAGACGCCGCCGACGCCCTCGACCGCGAACAGGCGCTCGGCGAGCGGCGAGGTCACCGCCTCGTCGGCCGTCCGGTATTCGGCCGTGCCCGAACCCAGCACCACGCGGCCGGGGAGAAACTTCAGGCTCGCCGGATTCGGGGTGGCTTCGGTCTGTATGAACATGGCTGTCGCCTTCAAAGCTGTCGTCAGACCAAGGATTTAGGCCGGCAAGGCACCAACATCAAGCACCGCAGCCCGGAAGCCTCAAGAAATGGCCGCGATCGCCTCGTCGTCGAGGGTGCCGGGGACAATCGTGATAGGCACGGGAAACGTGCCCGACGCCTTGCCGGCGAGCGCCGTGACCAGCGGACCCGGGCCTTCCGTGTCGGTGCCGGCGGCAAGCACGAGGATGGCAATATCCTGGTCGGTTTCGATCAGCTTCAGGATCTCGTCTGATCGATTGCCTTCGCGAATAACGAGCTCCGGTTCGATGGGGCTGGAGTTTCGCACCATGTCGGCGTAGCGGCCGAGCGCGGTCTCCGCCGCCTCCATCGCCTCTGCACGCATGATGTTCTCTACGCCAGCCCAGCTTTGCGGGTCTGTCGGGCCGATGACGTAGAGGAGCACCAGGCCACCGCCCGTGTGCTCGGCGCGGCGGGCGGCGTAGCGCAGCGCCCGCGCACACTCTGGCGTGTCGTCGATAACAACGAGGAATTTCCGGCGGTGGCCTTCTTCGCCGCTTCTGCGTTTCAGCGCCATGATGTCATGCTGCCATTCGCCCGGTGAGCGGGCAAGCGAAGTGCGCGATCAATTGCGCGGGTGGCTGACGAACCCGAGAACATCCTTGACACCCTGCAATACCGGGCGAGCGATGGCGTCCGCGCGGTTGGCGCCGTCGAACAGGATCGCATCGACATGCACCGGATCGGCAAGAAGGCGGCGCATTTCGCCGGCGATAGGCGCGAGCTTCTCGACGGCGAGGTCGGCCAGAACCGGTTTGAATTGTGAAAATTGCGCGCCGCCGTGATCACGCAGCACGTCCTCTTTCGAGACATCGGCGAGCGCAGCGTAGATGCCGACAAGGTTGTCGGCTTCGGGGCGCGTCTTCAGGCCCTCGACTTCGTGCGGTAGTGGCTCGGGGTCGGTCTTCGCCTTGCGCAGCTTCAAGGTGATCGTTTCGGCATCGTCGGTCAGGTTAATGCGCGAATAGTCGGAGGGGTCGGACTTCGACATCTTTTTTGTGCCGTCTCGGAGCGACATGACGCGAGTGGCGGGGCCAGTGATCAGTGGCTCGGTAACCGGAAAGAACTGCTCCCCGAACCCATGCGCGGCGATCGATTCCGCAAAATCATTGTTGAATTTTATGGCGATGTCGCGGGCGAGTTCGAGATGCTGCTTCTGGTCGTCGCCGACTGGAACATGGGTGCCTAGGTAGGCCAGAATGTCGGCCGCCATGAGCACGGGATAGTCGTAGAGCCCGATCGAGGCGTTCTCGCGGTCCTTGCCGGCCTTCTCCTTGAACTGGGTCATGCGGTTCAGCCAACCCAGTCGGGCAACGTAGTTGAACACCCAGGCGAGCTCGGCGTGGGCGGAAACCTGGCTCTGGTTGAATACGATATGCTTCTTCGGATCGATACCTGCGGCGATGAAAGCGGCGGTCACCTGACGGGTGGCGCTCGCCAGCTCTTTTGGCCCGCCCCAGATCGAGATCGGAACGGTTATCGCGTGCAGATCGACGACGCAATATATGCACTCGTGGCTCTTCTGCAGCTCGACGAAGCGCTTGATAGCGCCAAGATAATTTCCGAGGTGAAGATTGCCGGTCGGCTGGACGCCCGAAAAAACGCGAGGTGTGAATTGGGTCATTCTCTCGGGTTCCGGAAAGAGGCGAGGTTCAATAGGGCCCCGTCATTGGACGTGCAAGAGCGTCAGTCGCCCTTTGCTGGTCTCTGCCGCGCGGCGGTGAAAACCCGGCGGAAATCGACGACGTTAGTGAACTGACAGAAGAGCGCGAAGAAGGCGACCCCGACGGTGACCAATGCCGCCATCACGACAGCGCGAACGATGATGCTGTCGACAAGGAGCCATGGAGCAAGCAGTTGCGCAGCAAAATAGACCACGATCCCCATGAGCAGCGAAGCAAGCGCCAGCAGCGGTAAGCGGCGGCGAAGGGCCGCGTCGGCGTTGAGGTGCCCGCCGCGACGAAGTCCAACAACGAGATAGACGGTGTTGATCCAGGCGGCGAGCGACGTGGCCGCGGCGATACCGACATGGCCAAAATAGTAAAACAAGGCGAAGGCGGCGACGACGTTGACCACCATTGAAACCAGCCCGGCCCACATCGGGGTGGACGTATCCTCGCGCGCAAAGAAATTCGACTGCAGCACCCGTATGGCGACAAACGCGGGCAGACCAGCGGCGTAGGCGGCTAGTGCCGGCGCGGTTGCCGCGGTATCGGCAGCGGTGAACGCCCCGCGCTCGAAAAGAACAGCGATGATCGGGTAGGGAATAACCAGCAGCGCGACGGTCGCGGGCAACGTCAGTGCCGCGGCGAACTCGATGGAGCGGTTCTGGGTGTGGTCGACCACGTCCTGTTTGCCGGCGCGAAGAGCCCGGGCGAGGTCGGGCAGCAGAACTACGGAAATGGCGATGCCGACGATGCCGAGTGGTAACTGATAGAGGCGGTCGGCGTAGTAGAGCCATGACACGGCGCCGGCGTGCACCGACGCGATGATCGTGCCGACAACGATATTGATCTGAGTGACCCCGCCAGCGACGACGCTGGGGAGCGCGAGTTGCGTCAGCCGCTTGACGCCGGCGGTCCAGCGCGGCCGCACGATCCGGAGCCTTATCCCGGCTCTCCGGCAAGCGATGACGAGAAAGCCCAGCTGGAGAACGCCGCCAGCGGAGATCGAGGCGGTAAGCAGGACGCCGGCGCGCACGGTGCCGATCTCGCCGCTGAGATGCAGCAGGACGAGCGCGGCGATGAGGACGACGTTGAGGAGCGACTGGGAATAGGCGGCGGCGGCGAAGCGGCCGATGCCATTCAAGGCGCCAGCGAGAAGCGTCGCCAACGAGATCAGCAGTAGATAAGGGAAGGCGATACGGCTCAAGAGCACGGTCAAATCGAACTTGTCTGGGTCGCTGACGAAGCCAGGCGCCAGCGCGAAGGTCAGCCACGCCATGGCGATTTCGGCGACGATGATGACGACCAGGAGCGCGGCGGCGAGAGCGGCGAACGACTCTTCGGCAAACCGGCGTCCCGCCTCGGGACCTTCGCTTTCGTGACTCTTGGTGAAGAGTGGAACGAAGGCGGAGGCGAAAGCACCCTCCGCGAAAAGGCGGCGAAATAGATTGGGCAGGCGTTGGGCGACAAAGAAGGCGTCGGCTACCGGTCCCGTGCCTAGCGCAGCGGCGATGAAGATATCGCGAATGAACCCGAGGACGCGGCTCAACGCTGTGCCGCTGCCGACGGTGGCGAAATTCCTCAGCAGAGACATGGAGTGCCCAATGTCACGCCGGCTCCCGTTTCCTGGTGCGCGGCGCATCAACCGCTAGGCCGTCGAAGGCGGTATGGAGCCGGCGGCGAATGGCGGCCTCGCGGCTGGCGTTGGTGATTTTGTGACCCAGAAGATCGGTGACGTAGAAGACGTCGACCGCACGCTCGCCGAAGGTGACGATATGGGCGGAGGCAATGTTGAGGTTGAGGTCGGAAATCGCCCGTGTCAGATCATACAGCAGGCCGGAGCGATCGAGGCCTGAGGCTTCGATCGCCGTGAACTGGTTCGACCACGAATTGTCGACGAGGATGTTGGTCTCCAGCGTGAACGCCTTCTGGCGGCCGCGCGGCTGAGCCTTGCTGGCGACAATTTCCGGCAAGCGCACCGTGCCTGAAAGCGCCTGTTCGATGAGATCACCGATCTTGCGCGCCCGCCGCCGCTCGTCGGCCTCGTCATCGAACTCGCGGCTGATCGCGATCGAATCGAGCGCTTGCCCGTCGGTGGTTGTGAAGACCTGCGCGTCGACGATGTTGCCGCCGGCGACGGTGCACGCGCCCGCGATGATCGACAAGAGCCGCGGATGGTCAGGGGCGACGACGGTGATCTCCGTGATGCCCTGGAAGGCGTTTGTGGAGACAGCCGTGGCGAGACGCCGCCCACTCTCCTCGACTTCGCGGAGCAGTCCCGCGTGGGCGACCTTGTGGGGCAAATCAACGCGCAGCAAGTAGGCGGGATAGTGGCGCTTGACGTAGGCGGCGCGCTCCTTCTCCGGCCAATCGGCGAGCGCTCCAGCGAGCTCCTCCTGCGCCTCGGCGACG
>JAYTZZ010000242.1:0-6748 GCA_043741595.1 Hyphomicrobiales bacterium
AGATTTCGATCAACGCTGTCCGCGGTGCTTTCCGCTTTATCAGCGGCAAGAGCCCGAAGGACGCGTATTCGATCACGACGCCCACCGCGACGATCGGCGTCCGCGGGTAGGGATGAACGGCACGACGGCGCTGTAGCGGGGAATGCCCAGAAAAAGGGCAGGTTTCGGCGTTAACTCAGCGTAAAGAAACAGTAAACGTTCCCGAAAGTCGGTGCTAAAACTGCGGCTTGTACCCGCAGATGCGGCGCTCTTCTCGGGAGTGTCTTATGGCGTTGCTGCGTTGCGTGAGTGCCGGCGTCGCAGTCGGCTTGTTGGCGCTGGCCGGCTGGTCAGCGACGGCCGTCGCCGAACCTAGCGGCGCGGTCATCGCGGTCGTCCAGCAGAGCGAAGCGGATGGACAGGGCGGCAAGCGGGTGCTTGCAGTCGAGGCGCCGGTTTTCTCCGGCGACAAGATCATCACCGGTCCGATCGGCGAGGCTCAGATCAAGTTCCGCGATAATACCAAGCTGGTTGTCGGCCCGAACTCGATGATGACCATCGACGCCTTCGTCTTCAGCGACAACGGCGACGCGAAGAAGTTCTCGATCAATGTCACGCGAGGCGCCTTCCGCTTTATCACAGGCAACGGCCCGAAGAGCGCCTACTCGATCAACACGCCAACGGCGACGATCGGCGTGCGCGGCACCGAGTTTGATTTCAATGTCGACCGCGGCGGTGACACGACGGTCGCGGTCTTTGCCGGCGCAACAAAAGTCTGCGACAAATTCAGAAGGAACTGCATCGAGCAGACCGCTTCCTGCAATATCACCGCAGTCGACAAGGGTGAGCTGCCACGGCGCATAATCGACCGCGCCGATCGTGAGCGGGAAATCAAGCGCAACTTCCGTTATGTGCGCTCGCAGGTGAGCTTGCGGCCGGAGTTTCGGGTGAATGTCTCCGCCTGCAACATCATAAAGGCGGAGTTGCCCACCTCGGGCGGCAACGCGGTCGTAGTAGATGATATCGTTCAGCCTCCCCCGCCGCCTCCTCCTCCGCCCCCGCCACCCCCGACCGGCGGCCACGAGAATCGCTCCGGGCTGGGCGACAACACCAACCCCGGACAGGGCGGCGAACACTCCAACTCGCAAAATCAGGGAACCGACAATCCAGGCCAAGGGGACGGTGGCTGAAGCGGGGCGGCGTCCCGCGATCAGCGAATCTGTGAACGGGCCTACCGCGACGATCGGTGCGCGCAGGTAGCGACGACGCGACACGACGGCGCTGTACCGGGAATGCCCAGAAAAAGGGCAGGTTCCGGCGTTAACTCAGCGTAAAGAAACAGTTAAACGTTCCCGAACGTCGGTGCTAAAACCGCGGCTTGTACCCGTAGATGCGGCGCTCTTCTCGGGAGTGTCCTATGGTTCTGTTGCGTTGCGTAAGTGCCGGCGTCGCGGTCGGCTTGTTGGCGTTGGCCGGGTGGTCAGCGGCCGCGGTCGCTCAGCCGAGCGGCGCGGTCATCGCGGTCATCCAGCAGAGCCAGGCAGACGGCCAGGGCGGCAAGCGCGTGCTCGCGGTCGAAGGGCCAGTCTTCTCCGGCGACAAGATCATCACCGGTCCGATCGGCGAAGCGCAGATCAAGTTCCGCGACAACACCAGGCTGGTCGTTGGTCCGAACTCGACGATGACAATCGACGCCTTCGTCTTCAGCGAAAACGGCAGCGCGAAGAAATTCGCGATCAACGTCACGCGCGGCGCCTTCCGCTTCATCACCGGAAATGGTCCGAAGAGCGCCTATTCGATCAACACGCCGGCGGCGACGATCGGAGTTCGCGGTACCGAACTTGATTTCATCGTCGAACGCCTGACGACGCAGGTCGTCACACTTGGCGGAACGTCACTCACCTGTCCGAAGACGATCGATCCGCTGACTGGCAAGAAGCCGCCTTGCATCATTTCCCGAGATCCGTGCGGCTTGAGTCTCGTGGAGAATAAGGACTCACGCTATCTGAAGCCGAGCCAAGAGCGCGACATCCGGATCAACCGGTTCTTCCGCTACATCCGCAATCAGGATCGCCTGCTCCCCGAGTTCCAGGTCAACATCAAGGCGTGCGGCAACGTTCAGAACGTACCGACGTTCGAGAACCATGGGGGCGGTTCGTCCTGGGTGCCGCCACCGGAACCTGTGGTGGAGCCGGATGATTGCGATTACGACGACTGGTACGGGTACGACTTCTAGGAGGTCGGATCGATCTCGGCTCTTTGAGGCGAGAACAACGCCGTAATCTTGGTCGAGAAAAAAAGGGATGCCACTTCGGCGTCCCTTTTTTTGTTGAGCGCACGCTGACCCGCGGCGGATCCGGTCTGATTACTTGGGCGTCCACGGCTCGTAGTCGGAGTCGCCCGGGGTCTCCGGTCTTGCCCGGAGGATCGACCCCGGCGGGCGGTAGGCGAGGGGAGTGCCCGTCAGATTGGGCTCGTGCGGCTTTTCCCACTCGCGCGGCTGGTACGCCGCCGGAGGTTCGTCCGATCGATGGTGCATCCAGCCATGCCAGCCAGGCGGGATCGCTGACGCCTCGGCAACACCGTTGTAGATGACCCAGCGACGCTTGCCGATCTTGTCGGTGTAGTAGCGATTGCCCGCTTCGTCGCCGCCGACGAACCGGCCCTTCCGCCAGGTATCGAAACGTGTGCCGAGCGTCTGACCGTTCCACCAAGTGAAGAATTGAAGCAGGAAGGTTTTCATGACGTCTACTCAGTACTCGACCCCTAGAAGAACGACTTCCGCTGCCACCAGCCCGAGCGCTTCGGGCGGTTGGGATCGTTGTCCTCCTCCTCCGTAGGCTGCTGCGGCGTGGAAGCTGGTTCTTCGCTGGCGCGCTTCGTCGGTTCCTTTTGCCGCTCGATCGGCTGCGGCGTGGTGTCGATTTCACCAGGCAACGCGTCGTCGTCGGCAATGCGCCGCGGCGGCTCGTGGCGGGTGCGCGGCTCCAGCGTCGGCGTGGTATCGATGTCGTCGAAGTCGCTGCTGATCACCGCGTAGTTGCCGCCGCCCTCGTAGGGACGGGGACTTTCCATGTGCGGCGGACGGGTCTCCACGGGCGGCCGGTGTTCGCCGTTCTGGCGATTCTCGCCGTCCGGACGGTTCTCGCCCGGCGCACCTTCGCCGCGCCCGCGCCTTCCGCGGCGCCCGCCGCGACGGCCTCTGCGACGCTTCCGCGGCAAGCCATCGGGACCGAGTTCGCCCGCGACGAACGGACGTTCGCCACCTTCGCCGGCGCTCTCCGGCATTCCTTCAGCATTCGGTTCAGCAGGCCGTCGCTGCGGCTGATCGTGACGTGGCTGATCATGACGTGGCTGATCATGACGTTGTCCGCCACCCTCGACGCGCTGGCCGCCTTCCGGCCGGCCTTCGCCGCGTCCGCGGCCGCGGCGTCTCCGCCGCCCCCGCCGCTGGCCGTCGGGTGAATCGCGATCACTGTTTTCGCGATCGCCATCGCTGTGGACCTCGCGAACGTGGTTCGCTTCGCCAACGTCCTCGTCGGCCTCGGCTTCAACCTCGGGCTCGACTTCCTCTTCCACCATGTCGGCGACAATCGGCGCCACCGATGCCGGCGTGACCAGCGCCCCGGCGATCATGGGACGAGGCTCGACCGGCTCGCCGCGCTCGATCACGAAATGAGCGCCGTTTGAGATGGTCTCGTCAGCGGCAACCGAGATGGTCAGGCCGAACCGCTGCTCGATCTCGGCGAGCGTCGCCCGCTTCTGGTTGAGAATATAGAGTGCGACGATCGTGCGCGTGCGGATCGTCAAGTGATGCGTGACGCCCTTGAGGAGCTGATCCTCCAGCGAGCGCAGGACATGCAGCGCGACCGAGGCCGGGGCGCGGACGTGGCCCGTGCCCTGACACGTCGGGCATGTCGAAGTGGTCGACTCGAGTACGCCGGTGCGAATGCGCTGGCGCGACATCTCGAGAAGGCCGAAGTGCGAGATGCGGCCGACCTGGATGCGGGCGCGGTCGTTCTTCAGCGCGTCCTTGAGCTTGCGCTCGACGGCACGGTTGTTGCGCTTCTCCTCCATATCGATGAAGTCGATGACGATGAGGCCGGCGAGATCGCGGAGACGGAGCTGTCGCGCGACTTCCTCCGCCGCCTCGAGGTTCGTCTGTAGCGCGGTGTCCTCGATGTTGTGCTCGCGGGTCGAACGCCCGGAGTTGACGTCGATGGCGACCAGAGCCTCGGTCTGATTGATGACCGTGTAGCCGCCTGAGCGCAGCGTCACCTGCGGCGAGAACATCGCGTCGAGCTGCGCCTCGATGCCGGAGCGGGCGAAGAGCGGCTGGCCATCCTTGTAGGGCTTCACGTTCTTTGCATGGCTGGGCATTAGCATGCGCATGAAGTCCTTGGCTTCGCGGTAGGCGTCGTCGCCTGCGACGACAACCTCGTCGATGTCCTTGTTGTAGAGGTCTCGGATCGACCGCTTGATGAGCGAGCCTTCCTCGTAAACGAGCATGGGCGCCGACGACTTCAGCGTTAGTTCGCGCACGGTTTCCCAAAGGCGGATCAGATACTCGAAGTCGCGCTTGACCTCGGCGCGGGTGCGGCTGGCGCCTGCGGTCCGCAGAATCACGCCCATTCCCGGCGGGACCTCGAGGTCGGAGACAACCTGCTTCAGGCGCTTCCGGTCGGTGATCGACGTGATCTTGCGGCTGATGCCGCCGCCACGCGCCGTGTTCGGCATCAACACCGAATAGCGGCCTGCGAGCGACAGATAGGTGGTGAGCGCCGCGCCCTTATTGCCGCGCTCTTCCTTCACGACCTGGACGAGGAGCACCTGACGGCGCTTGATGACTTCCTGAATCTTGTACTGACGAACCCGCGACTTGCGACGCTCCGGAACTTCTTCCATTGCATCTTCGGCGCCGACGGATTCGACCGCATCGTCGCTGACGACGTGTTCGCCATCATCGTGATGGGCACCATTGCCTTCGGCCGTAGGAGGAGCTTCACTGTTGCCATTCGGGTTCTCAGAACGGGCCTCCTGATGGGCCTCACCATCGTCACGCGCCTCACCGTTCTCGGCGTGCGTCACATGCTCTTGGCCATTGTCCGAACCGTTTTCCGGTTCGGCGGCTTCGCCATCTTGTGATGTTTCGGAACCTTCCGAACCGGCTGACGCCTCTTCGCTGACCGTCGGGGCACCGGAAGATTCGGCCGCCTCGTGACGACCACGCCCTCGTCCACGGCCGCCGCGCTCGCGCTCGTTGGCGCGCGCTTCGGCTTCGGCGATCTCGGCCTCTTCAGCCTCGATCAGCGCCTGCCGGTCGGCAACCGGGATCTGGTAGTAGTCGGGGTGGATTTCCGAAAAGGCTAGGAAGCCGTGGCGGTTCCCGCCGTAGTCGACGAACGCCGCCTGCAGCGACGGCTCGACCCGGGTAACCTTGGCTAGATAGATATTGCCGCGAAGCTGCTTGCGGCTGGCGGACTCGAAGTCGAATTCCTCGACGCGATTGCCGCGTAGGACCACGACCCGAGTCTCCTCCGGGTGGGCGGCATCAATGAGCATCTTGTTAGGCATGGAACTAAATCTCCGCGGTCGCGCCCACGCGGTCGCCGTCGGGCGCTGAGCGCCCGCAACGCGAAACTGTGGAGGGGACCGGCTGTTCTGTGTTGGATGGGGGCGCTAGCGCCGGACGCCATCGGCGACACGTACCCGCCGGCGAAAGCCGGGGCTGTGGTCGCTTGGAGGGATGGCGATGATCGGTGCATGGTGCGCCGTTGCCTTCATGTCGTGAACGACCGGAGCCAATACAAGGAACCGGCCTGTCGGCAGCGACCTGGGAGAAAGTCGCCAATCCGTCGGATTTCGGAAGCCATTCTGGGCTGTCGCGCCGTCAAGCGGCGCGCGATCTCCAGAATGTCGCCCGGTACATCTTCGTCCACTCCCGCTTCGGCAACTCAAGGGGCAGGGTGATAACAACCCGCCTCGACCGGAGGGGAGCTGAGCGGACGGAAGATGAATTCCGTGCCTTTGTTGTAGGCACAGGATCGAGTCTTGGCAAGGAGTTGGCCAGGACGGGGTGAATACGGCGACAACACGATCTTTTGCGAGTTTGCGGCCGGCGGGTTGCATGCGCTGAGGTCACACCTGTCGCGGACAGCATCGGTGTGGAGAAAGGCAACAGCCTCGCAGGCCGTCAGGCAATAAGCGGTTAACCAATAGGTCTGCATCCTCTACACAGGTGCTTCGCGGGAAGCGCCCTCGGACGAAGGGCGGCGTCCGGAACGAGGCCGATGACCGATTCCACCGTCCGGCGGCTTGCCGTTGCAACCGCCTCCATCGCTGTATTTGCAGGCCTCGCGCTGTCACGCCCGGCCTTGGCCGAGGATGCGGCGCCGTCTGCGTCCGCCATTCCCTATGTGCTCGATGCCCGCGTCGTCGGCGACGACAGCCGCGTCCGCTTCATCGCCGACGTTTCCGCGCCGCTGAACGCGGTGGTCTTTGCGCTGGCCGATCCCTACCGCATCATCGTCGACCTGCCTGAGGTTCACTTCGTCCTGCCGGAGGCGGCCGGGACAGAGGGGCGGGGCCTGGTTTCTGCCTTCCGCTTTGGGTTCATCTCCAAGGGCAAGTCGCGCATCGTCATCGACGTCACCGGCCCCGTGGCGATCGACAAGCAGTTCGTCGTTCAGCCGGCGAACGGCCAGCCGGCGCGTCTCGTCATCGACGCTGTCCCGACAACGCGAGAGAAGTTCCTTGAAGCAGCCAAGGC
>JAYTZZ010000243.1:0-15063 GCA_043741595.1 Hyphomicrobiales bacterium
CTGGACGGTGCCGGCGAGCATCATCAAGAGGGATTTGATCCCGCTGATGCAAAAGGATCCGACCTACCTCGCGACGTGGAAGATCCGAATCTTCGACAAGAAGGGGCAGGAAATTCAGCCGGAACAGGTCGATTGGCAGACTGACGAAGCCACTAACTACATGTTCAAACAGGATCCTGGCGACGAGAATTCACTGGGTATCGTCAAAATCAATTTCCCGAGTCCGGAAGGTGTGTACATGCACGACACGCCGCACAAAGGAACATTCAATCAGGATTATCGGTTCGATTCCTCCGGCTGTGTCCGTATCCAGAACATCCGCGAGTTGATCGTATGGCTGCTCCGCGATACGCCGGGCCAAAGCCCCGACGAGATCGAGGCAGAGTTCCGCTCAGGCGAGCGAATCGACGTCAAGGTCACGAATCCGGTCGCACTCCATTGGGCCTACATCACGGCTTGGTCGACTGCCGACGGCATCGTCAACTTCCGCAACGACATCTACAACCTCGACGGTCTCGAGCAGTACACTGCCGAGGAAGAGGCGCCGACCACGCCGCTCTAGAGATTCGCCTTCCATTGAGCGAGTCGACCCGCGCCGGTAAGATGTCCGCGGAGGGTCATATCGATGGCAACCCAATACGAGCGCATTGAGCCGAAGCAACGCGAGTTCATCGAGCGCCAGCACGTGTTCTTCACGGCTTCGGCAGCACCTGGCTCTCACGTCAATGTTTCGCCGAAGGGGCTCGACGCTCTGCGCGTCCTCGGCCCCAATGCCGTCGTCTACATGGATCGCACCGGCAGCGGCAACGAAACGTCGGCCCACATGCTGGCCGACGGACACCTGACGATCATGTTCTGTGCCTTCGAGGGTCCGCCAATGATCGTGCGCCTCTACGGTCGCGGCCGGGTTCTGCGACGCGGTGGCGCCGAGTATGCGCGCCTGTTGGCATCAGAGTTCGCCGGTGATGAGCCAGTGGGTGCGCGGCAGATGGTGATACTCGAGGTCGAACTGGTGCAGACATCGTGCGGCTACGCCGTGCCGCAATTCGACTATCTCCGTGAGCGCCCGTCGCTGACCAACTGGGCGGTGGAGAAGGGCGAGGCGGGGCTTCAGGCCTACCGGCGCGAAAAGAACGAGCGAAGCATCGACGGGTTGCCGACAGGCTTTGTCGAGGCCGAGGTCGAGACGACCTAGCCTACCTCCGATCCTTGGCGTCGCGAGGCGGTTCGTGCTAACCCGTGCGCCTTCGGATTCCGCCGCTGCCGACGGCGGACCGGCCCTGTTTTGGCCCGCGGGAAACCTGCCATGACGATGACCGATTCTCGAGCCGGTGCTGCTTCCGCGCCCGGTTTTTTCACCGCCGCACTTGCCTCCGCCGACCCGGAAATCGCGGATGCGATCGCGAAGGAGCTTGGCCGGCAGCAGCACGAGATCGAGCTGATTGCCTCGGAGAACATTGTCTCCAGGGCCGTGCTTGAGGCGCAAGGCTCGGTGATGACTAACAAGTACGCGGAAGGGTATCCCGGTAAGCGCTACTACGGCGGTTGCGAATTCGTCGATATTGCCGAGACGCTTGCCATCGAACGGGCGAAGAAATTGTTCGACGCGAAGTTCGCCAACGTCCAGCCGAACTCTGGCAGCCAGATGAATCAGGCTGTGTTCCTCGCGCTGCTTCAGCCCGGCGATACGTTCATGGGCCTCGACCTCGCCGCCGGCGGCCATCTCACCCACGGCTCGCCGGTCAATATGAGCGGCAAGTGGTTCAAGGTCGTCTCCTACGGCGTCCGTCGCGAAGACCAGTTGCTAGATTACGACGAGATCGAGCGCGTTGCCATGGAGCACAAGCCGAAGCTGATCCTGGCCGGTGGAACCGCCTATTCGCGCATCTGGGACTTCAAGCGCTTTCGCCAGATCGCGGACTCGGTCGGTGCGTATCTCATGGTGGACATGGCCCATTTCGCCGGCCTCGTCGCCGGTGGCGTCCATCCTTCGCCGGTGCCCCACGCGCACGTCGTTACTTCGACGACGCACAAGTCTCTGCGCGGCCCACGCGGTGGGCTCATCCTCGCCAACGACGAGGAGATGGCGAAGAAGATCAACTCGGCTGTCTTCCCGGGACTGCAGGGCGGACCGTTTATGCACATCATCGCCGCGAAGGCCGTCGCTTTTGGCGAGGCACTGCGACCGGATTTCAAGATCTACGCGAAGAATGTCGTCGAGAATGCGCGCGCGCTAGCTGAGCAACTCAGGAGTCTCGGCTTCGATATCGTTTCCGGCGGCACTGACAACCACCTGATGCTTGTCGACCTCCGGCCGAAGCGGCTCAAGGGCAATGTCTCGGAGAAAGCTCTCGTCCGGGCCGGCCTCACTGCCAACAAGAACGGAGTTCCGTACGATCCAGAGAAGCCGTTTGTCACCTCTGGCATCCGCCTTGGCACGCCAGCGTCGACGACGCGCGGCTTCGGCGTTGCCGAGTTCCGCCAGGTCGGCCAACTCATCGCAGAGGTTCTGGACGCGGTGGCGCAGTCGGAGGATGGAGCCGCGCCGCTGGTCGAGGCCGCGGTCAAGCAGAAGGTGAGGGCGCTGACCGACCGCTTCCCCATCTACAGCTAGGCGTCGGCGACATGCGCTGCCCCTATTGCGGTAACCCCGACACGCAGGTGAAGGACTCCCGTCCGTCAGAGGACAACACCGCGATCCGCCGCCGCCGCGTTTGCCCTGATTGCGGAGGGCGGTTCACGACGTTTGAGCGTGTGCAACTTCGTGAGCTGACGGTGGTGAAGAAAAACGGTCGGCGCGTTCCCTTCGATCGCGACAAGCTGGCGCGCTCGGTCGCTGTGGCGCTGCGCAAACGCGAAGTCGACCCCGAACGCGCTGACCGGATGGTCAACGGCATCGTTCGCCAGCTTGAGAGCAGCGGTGACGGCGAGGTGCCATCGGAGCGCATTGGCCTCCTCGTCATGGAAGGGCTCAAGGGCCTCGATGAGGTCGCTTATGTGCGCTTTGCGTCCGTCTATCGCAATTTCAAGGACACTGAGGACTTCAAAGAGGTGCTCGGGGAACTCTCCGGCGAACCCACCCCGGAGGCCAAAGGCTAATGGCCTCCCGCCGCAAGATCGCGATCGACCCGGAATTCGACTGCCGCATGATGGCGGCGGCCCTCCGGCTCGGACGCCGCAATCTCGGCCAGACACATCCTAACCCCGCTGTCGGCTGCATCATCGTCAAAACCGAGGGCGATGATCGGATCGTCGTTGGTCGCGGCTGGACGGCGGTGGGCGGACGGCCACATGCCGAACGCGAGGCGCTCACCGTCGCAGGCGCGGGCGCGAAGGGGGCCACGGCGTATGTGACCCTCGAACCGTGCGCCCATCAAGGGCGTGCCAAGCCGTGCAGCGAGGCTCTTATCGCCGCTGGCGTCGCCCGCGTGGTCACGGCTTTGGAAGACCCAGATCCGCGTACGGCCGGCAAAGGTCATGCGCTCCTCATAGAAGCGGGCATCACGATCACGACCGGTGTGCTCGCGGAGAAAGCGGCGCTGGTACACTCCGGCCACATCAACCGGGTGACGAAGGGGCGCCCGCATGTGACGCTGAAGCTCGCCATCTCGGCTGATGGCATGATCGGGCGCCGCGAAGGCGAACGCATGATCGTTACCGGCAAGGCCGCATTCGACATGGTGCAGATTATCCGGACTGAGTTTGACGTTGTGATGATCGGCATCGGGACTGCTCTGATCGACGACCCCCGCCTGACTGTTCGCTTGCCTGGCCTTGAGAAGCGCTCCCCGGCCCGCGTCATCCTCGATGCTTCGGCGCGCCTGCCACTGACCTCACCGCTCCTGCAATCGGCGAGTGAGATTCCGCTTATCGTGTTCACCGGGCCTGAGGCGCCAGCGGGGAACGTCGCGGCACTGACGGCGGCTGGCGCGCAGGTAATACCGGTTGCTACCGCCACAGGCGGTCTCGATTTGACCGAGGTTCTCGGCCGGCTCGCCAAGGACGGTTATACGCGGGTGCTCGCTGAGGGTGGATCGGAGGTCGCGTCTTCGCTGGTCGCCAGCGACCTCCTTGATGAAGTCGTCATCTTCCGTGCGCCGGTTGTCGTCGGGCCCGAGGGCGTGCGCGCTCTCGGTGGGACGGCTCTGTCCGCCATTGAGCGCAGCCCGCGTTACCGCCAGATCGACATGACGACTGTCGGCGAAGACGTCATGCGTCGCTACGTGCGGGCTGCCTGATGTTTACCGGTATCGTCACCGACGTCGGCAAGGTCGTGCGGGTGGTCGAGCGGAACGATGTCCGACGTGTTTCGATCGCGTCTGCCTACGATCCGGCAAGCATCGCGATCGGCGCGTCGATCAACTGTGCGGGCGTGTGCCTGACGGTAGTGTCGTTGGAGCCCGGAGAGCGAGGCGCGACCTTCGACATAGAGGCTGCGCCGGAAACGCTGATGCTCACCAATGCGCAGAGCTGGCAGGTGGGTACTCGCATCAATCTGGAGCGCTCGCTTCGTATTGGCGATGAGCTTGGCGGGCATATCGTTGCCGGCCACGTGGATGGTCTGGCGGAGATCATTCACCGCGAGGATCTCGGTGAGACAACGCAGTTCACCTTCGTCGTTCCCCATGAACTTGCGCGGTTCATCGCCCCCAAGGGCTCCGTATCGCTCGACGGTACGTCGCTCACGGTCAATGGCGTCAAGGGCGACCAATTCGACTGCCTGCTCATTCCCCATACCCTCAAGGTGACTACGTGGGGCGAGCGCCACGCTGGCGATAGGGTTCACCTCGAGGTTGACACCATTGCCCGCTACGTTGCGCGGCTGGTGCAGCCAGTCTAAACCGTTGACTTCATTTGGAAACGGCGGAAATGGCTGACCGAATTCCTCACCTTCTGATCGTCGAGGCGCGCTTCTACGACGACCTCGCTGGTGCTTTGCTTGCCGGGGCGAAGGCGGCCATCGTTGCCGCCGGCGCAACCGTCGATGTGGTGACCGTGCCCGGAGCACTGGAGATTCCTACAGCAATCGCGATGGCCATCAAGGGCAAGGTGAAATACGACGGCTATGTGGCGCTCGGGTGTGTCATCCGCGGCGAGACCACGCATTACGATACTGTCGCGAACGAGTCTGCCCGTGGTCTCATGGACCTCGCGGTGGCCTTCGCGGTTCCGATCGGGAACGGAATCCTGACCGTCGAGAACGAGGCACAGGCGTGGGCGCGCGCACGCGTCAGCGAGCAGAACAAGGGTGGCGCTGCGACCGAGGCCGCTCTCCGCATGATCGCGCTCAAAGCGCGTTTCGAGTCATGATGACGATCCAGCCGAAGGCGGAGCGCGCGGCGAGGCCCGCCAACCAGCGCGGCGCGGCGCGGCTGGCGGCCGTCCAGGCGCTCTACCAGATGGATCTTGGCGGCGCGACGCTGCCCGATGTGATTGCCGAATTCGAGGTGCATCGTCTTGGTAAGGAGATCGACGGCGATCAGTACCGGGACGCTGACGCGGCCTTCTTTCGTGAAATCATTACCGGTGTCGTTCGCGATCAGCGCGAGCTCGATCCTGCCATCGATGCTGCGCTCATGGCGGGCTGGCCGCTTGCGCGCGTCGACGCAACATTGCGCGCGATCCTGCGCTCCGGTGCATTTGAGCTCGCGCACCGCACGGACGTGCCCGGTCGCGTCGTCATTACCGAATATGTCGATGTCGCCAACGCGTTCTACGAGGGCGAGGTGCCGGCGATGGTCAATGCCGTTCTCGACACGCTGGCGCGGAAACTCCGTGCGACCGAGTTCGGGGCGTGATGCCATGGCAGCCACACGCCCCGGCGAATTTGCGTTGATCGAGCGCTACTTCCGCCCACTCGCAACCGAGGCGGGCGCTTTCGGGCTTGCCGACGACGCTGCGCTCTACCCTCAGCGGCCCGGGGACGATCTCGTCCTCACGGCTGACATGCTCGCAGCCGGTGTGCACTTTTTTGCTGACGACCCGCCGGAGTCGATTGCCCGGAAGGCCCTCCGTGTGAATCTGTCCGACCTTGCCGGGAAGGGCGCCGAGCCGTTCGGCTATCTCCTGTCGCTGGCGCTGCCGGTCGATTGGACCGAAGCGTGGCTGAAACGGTTCGCCAACGGTCTTGCCGACGACCAGAAGCGCTACGGCGTCACGTTGCTCGGCGGGGATACCACCAAAGCCGCGGGCGGGCTCACTGTCGCCATCACGGCGCTCGGCCGCGTCCCGAAGGGACAAATGGTGCTTCGCTCCGGAGCAAAGGTTGGCGACGCAATCTTCGTCTCCGGCACGATTGGGGACGGAGCGCTTGGCCTGCGAATCCGCCAAAGCAGGATCGAAGCGGGTAGGGGAGCGAAGCACCTCCTCGACCGCTACCTCCATCCGCAACCGCGCACGGCGCTTGCGCCTATCCTCGTCCGCTACGTGTCGAGCGCGATGGATGTCTCGGACGGGCTTGTTGGCGATCTCGCCCACATTTGCGCGGCGTCAGGCGTCGGTGCCGAAATCGGAGCGTATCGCCTTCCGCTGTCGCAAGCGGCAGAAGCTGCTCTCGTTGCCGCGCCGCGTGTGCTGGCGACCATTCTCAACGGCGGCGACGACTACGAGATTTTGGCGACCGTTCCGACGTCGAAGATGGCGGCTTTCGCTGCCGAGGCCGAAGAAGCCGGGGTGCCGGTAACGCGCATCGGGACAGTGCTGGCGGGGAGGGGGCCTCCGCTTGTCCGGGATGTCACCGGAAAGGTGATAAAGGTGTCGGCGAGCAGCCATACGCATTTCTGACGCTGCCGCTTTTTCCACCTCGCGGACCTCTCGATGACCAACGCTTCTGTATCAAATGACGATCGGGAACCGCGCCGCAATGCGCTCATCCTGACGGCGGCGGGAGCGGTGGGTGGTTCGGCGCCGGCGATCGCGATCTCGCTCGGCGGTCTGGCTGGCTCGTATCTCCTGGGGGCCGACAAGTCGCTGGCTACCCTTCCGGTCAGCTTCTTTGTCGTCGGGGGTGCACTCGGTGCCATTCCGGCGGCCATGCTCATGACGAGAGTCGGTCGTCGCGCCGGGTTCATTGTTGGCGCGCTGAGCGGGATCGTCGGCGGTATCGCAGCAGGGTACGCCGTCCTGGCCGGAAGCTTTGTCGGCTTCACTATCGGCCTTGCCATTGCGGGCGTCGCGAACGCGTTCATCAACCAGTACCGCTTCGCCGTCGCCGATGCCGGCAGTCCCGCCTTCCGCGCCAAGGCGATCTCATGGTCGATGGCGGGAGGGCTCGCTGCGGCGGTGCTGGGTCCGCAGTCGATCATTCTGACGCGCCACTGGTTCGACCCGATTCCGTTTGTCGCCGGCTTCTTTGCAATGTCGGCGCTGGCGTTCTTCGGCATGCTGTTCCTTTTCTTCCTCCGCGGGGCTGCTGCCGCCGTACCAGCGCCCGTTCCGAAAGGCCAATCTGGAGGGCGTCCGCTCAGCGAGATTGTCCGTCAGCCCCGCTTCATCGTGGCGCTCGTCTGCGGTATCGGCTCGTTCGCGCTTATGAGCCTCGTGATGACTGCCGCGCCGCTCGCGATGGTTGGCTGTGGCCTTGGCGAAGATACCGTCGCTCTTGGCATCCAGTGGCACATCATCGCGATGTTCGGACCGAGCTTCTTTACGGGCGCGCTGATTGCCCGCTTCGGCAAGGAGACGATCGTTGCGGTGGGACTGGCGCTGCTTGCGGGATGCGCCGTCGTTGGGCTCGCCGGCATCGACGTGATGAACTTCTGGGTGGCGCTGATCCTGCTAGGACTGGGCTGGAACTTCGGCTTCATCGGCTCAACCGCCATGCTGACCGAAACGTACCGTCTGGAAGAACGAAACAAGGTTCAGGGGCTGAACGACGCGATCCTGTTCGGCTTCGTTGCGCTCGCGTCGTTCTCGTCCGGCTCGCTGTTTTCGTCGGTCGGTTGGGGAGCGATCAATCTCGTCGTCTTCCCGGTCATTGCCCTCTGCGCACTCGCTCTTGCGGTTGCCGTGTTCTCCAATCGTCGCCAGCCGGCCTAGTCTTCGGGCGGCGCTACGGTGAAAAGAGTGATCTCCACGCCATCCGGCGCGCGCAGGCGCACATTGGTGTGGCCCCAGGGCGTTGTGACCGGTCCGCCAAGACGCTTGGCGCCGGCTTCCTCCAGTTCCTCGCCTGTCTCGGCCGAATCCGCCACTTCAAGTGCCAGCCGGATCAGACCACTGGTGCCTCTTCGGCCAACCTCGATCTGATCGATGGCCGCGGCTTGATCGCGGGCAACGATCTCCACCGTTGCCTGGCCGGCTGCGAGCAGCGATCCTCCTCCGCCCGGTCCGTCGAAGTCGCGGATCAAGGAAGGCCCAGAGCATCGCGATAGAAACGCAAGGCGGCGCCATAGTCATCGGCCGTGATGACGACGCGAAGTTCGAACACCGGGCTTGGCTGGGTCACTGGCTTTCCTTTGTTGCCCGGGTCGTTCTTGGCGGCGGAGACACGGCTTGACGCCCGTTTCCCGACAGTACATACACCCGCCAAGTTCCGAGCGGCCGCGATCTCTGCGGCCGTTTTTCACAAGATTGGGCCGGTCGCGGCGCCCCTCGCGCCTTCAAAAACCGGCGGACGGAAGGGGAAATAGCCCGTGATCTATCTGGTCGTACTCTGCGGTCTCATCGCTATTGCCTACGCCGGCTGGGCGGCGCGCGATGTGCTCGCTGCCGACGCCGGCTCCGCCCGCATGCAGGAGATCGCGGCGGCGATCCAGGAGGGCGCCACCGCATACCTCCGCCGCCAGTACATGACGATCGCCATCGTCGGCGTGGTCGTCTTCATCATCGTCGCATGGTTGCTCGGCCTCACCGTCGCCATCGGCTTCCTGATTGGCGCGGTCCTGTCCGGCGCCGCCGGCTTCGCCGGCATGATGGTCTCGGTGCGCGCCAACGTACGGACTGCTCAGGCATCCAGCCAGAGTCTCGCCGCCGGCCTCGCCATCGCCTTCCGCTCAGGGGCAATCACAGGCCTCCTTGTGGCCGGCTTCGCGCTCCTCGGTGTTTCGGTCTACTACCTGATCCTGACGCAATTCGCTGGCTACGCGCTGAACGACCGCGTCGTGATCGACTCGCTTGTGGCACTCGGCTTCGGCGCCTCGCTCATCTCGATCTTTGCCCGTCTCGGTGGCGGCATCTTCACCAAAGGCGCCGACGTGGGCGCCGACCTCGTCGGCAAGGTCGAGGCGGGAATTCCCGAGGATGATCCTCGCAACCCGGCGACCATTGCCGACAATGTCGGCGACAACGTCGGCGATTGCGCCGGCATGGCCGCCGACCTGTTTGAGACATATGCGGTGACAGTGGTCGCGACGATGGTGCTGGCGTCGATCTTCTTCGCTGGTCAGGCCATCCTGCCCTACGCCCTGATCTATCCGCTGGTTATCTGCGGTTTGTGCATCATTACGTCGATTGTCGGCACCTTCTTCGTCACGCTCGGCGCCAACAACTCGATCATGGGTGCGCTCTACAAGGGCCTCATCGTAACTGGCGCGCTTTCGATCGTCGGCCTCGCGATCGCGACGCAGTTCGTTACCGGCTGGGGTGAGATCGGCACCGCCAATGGCGTCGCCGTCACGGGTTGGGGCCTCTTCGTCTGCGGGCTGGTCGGTCTTTTCGTCACCGGCCTCATCGTCGTCATTACCGAGTACTACACCGGCACCGGCAAGCGTCCGGTCATTTCGATCGCGCAGGCTTCGGTAACCGGCCACGGCACCAACGTCATCCAGGGCTTGGCCGTATCGCTGGAGTCGACGGCCCTTCCGGCGCTCGTGATCGTCGGCGGCATCGTCGCCACGTATCAACTCGCCGGCCTCTTCGGCACGGCGATCGCGGTGACGACGATGCTGGGCCTCGCAGGAATGATCGTCGCGCTCGACGCCTTCGGACCGGTCACCGACAACGCCGGTGGTATCGCCGAAATGTCGGGCCTCCCGAAGGAAGTGCGCCATACCACCGACGCGCTCGACGCGGTCGGCAACACCACGAAAGCGGTCACCAAGGGCTACGCCATCGGCTCCGCCGGACTCGGCGCGCTGGTACTCTTCGCCGCATACTCGAACGACCTCCAGTACTTCGCCGCTAACGGCGACATGTTCCCCTACTTCAAGGACATCGGCACGGTTTCGTTCGACCTCTCGAGCCCCTACGTCGTCGCGGGTCTTATCTTCGGCGGTCTCATTCCGTACCTTTTCGGTGGCATCGCCATGACCGCTGTCGGTCGTGCGGCGGGCTCGATCGTCGAGGAGGTGCGCCGGCAGTTCCGCGAGCACCCAGGCATCATGCAGGGTACGGAGAAGCCGGATTATGGCCGCGCCGTTGACCTGCTGACCAAGGCCGCCATCCGCGAAATGATCGTACCCTCGCTGCTGCCGGTGCTCGCGCCGCTGGTTGCTTACTTCGGGGTGCTGCTGATCTCTGGCTCCAAGGCTTCGGCGTTCGCGGCGCTCGGCGCATCACTGCTCGGCGTGATCGTCAACGGTTTATTCGTCGCTATCTCGATGACCTCAGGCGGCGGCGCCTGGGACAACGCCAAGAAATCCTTCGAAGACGGCTTCGTCGACAAGAACGGGGTCAAGCACATGAAGGGATCGGAGGCGCACAAGGCGTCGGTGACAGGCGACACGGTCGGCGACCCTTACAAGGACACCGCCGGTCCGGCCGTGAATCCCGCGATCAAGATCACCAACATCGTTGCCCTGCTGCTGCTGGCGGTGCTGGCGCACTAGCAATCAGTTTCTAGAACAAAAGCCCCGCGGGTGACCCGCGGGGCTTTTTGTTTGAGCGTCTCGCTACTTTCCGAACGGATTGCTGCCGCCGAGACCGATCATGCCGGTGAGCACCTGCTGCAGGAAGTTCTGGTCGGCGCCGCCTGTCGGCGTGGTCTCGGTGATGAAGTCGAACACCTTGCCGTCTTGCAGTCCATAGTTCGCGACGCGCTCGACCTGGGACTTGCCGTCGAAATAGACCGCGACGACGCGCTGGTCGATGACCTTGTCGGGCATGAAGGCCGCTGCGCGGTGGCGCGTCTGGCTGATGTAGTAGAAGACCTCGTTGCCGTAGTTGGCGGTGGTCGAAGGCGAGCCGAGGGCGATCAGCACCTGATCCTTGCTGGAGCCAACGGGGATCTGCTCCAGGGCGTCGGGCGATACAACGTAGCCGTGCTGGGTGGTCTCGCTGATTCCCGAGAGGGGGCCGGGGCGAGCGCCGCTTCCCTGGCTCTGGCAACCGGCGGTGGCCAGGAGGGCGGCGGTCAGCGCGACTAGCACCGAACGGCGAGGGGCGCAGATGCTGGCAAGCGGCAAATTCTTGTGTCGCATCAACCCCTTCATGCGTCCCGTCCCTCAGGCGACTCTGCCGTTGTCCCCGGCGGTCTTGGCTTTTCCCCTAGCGTGAGCTAGGCCAGCTTGCAATGTCATTCCGCTAGGAACGGGTTCATGTTCGGCCGATTGTTTCGTCGTGAGACCGGAGCCGACGCCATAGCATCGACCCTTTACGGCGCGATCGTGGCGCAGGCGCGGAATCCCATATTTTACGAGGAGTTAGGGGTCCCGGATACGGTCAGCGGGCGCTTTGAGATGGTGGTTTTGCATGTCGTTCTGGTGCTGGAGCGATTGGAAGACAAGGCGATGGGCCAGCGGATATTCGACTTATATTGCAAGGACATGGACCAGTCGCTGCGCGAGATGGGCGTTGGGGACCTTGGGGTTCCGAAGCGCATGAAGAAGATGGCTGAGGCCTTCTACGGCCGCTCCGCGGCCTATCGTTCGGCGCTTTCTGCCCGGGATTCGCACGGGCTCGCCACGGCGATTGCCCGGAATGTGTTCGACCATGCAGATGCGCCTGCTCGATTGCTAAGCGCGTATGCAATTGCCTCGGCCGATGTGCTGGCCGGAATGAACCCGCTCGTCGAGAGTTTGCACTTCGCACCGGTCGGAGCCGCCGTCGAGGTGGTGGCGTGAGCGATACGTCGATCCTCTCTCGTCCGGTCGGTGTCGTCGAGCCGCCTTCGGCGCCGATCGAGATCGTCGCCAACGAGGCGGAGCGGAAAGCGCTTGCCGCCGCCTATGATCTGATTGGAGTGAAGGGCCTGTCGGCGACGGTCAGCGTTTCCCCTGTGCCAGGTGGTGGAGTGTCGGTGGAAGGGCATGTGGTCGCCGATATCGTGCAGACCTGCGTCGTAAGCCTCGTGCCGGTTGACGCGCACATCGATGAGACGTTCGCGGTCCGGTACGTCCGAGACCCGGGCAAACTGCCGAAGGTGGGCGCCGAGGTGGTTGTCGATCCGGCAGCTCCTGACCCGCCGGAGCTCCTGACCGGGCCGACCATCGATGTCGGCGAGATTGCCGAAGAATATTTTGTGCTGGCAATCGATCCTTACCCCCATGCGCCCGGCGCCACGCTTCCCGCCGATGTCCTGGACGATGCCGAGTCGACGGAGGATTCCCCGTTCGCTGCCCTTGCCAAACTCGCCAGGGGAGCGGGGGACAAGAGCTAAGTGCACAGGAAATCAGCAGAAAGCCTTTGTCTGACAGGGCGAAGCCTGTAGTCTTCCTGCCTCTCGCGGGCAATTGGCGGGGCCAGGCGACAGGTCTTCCTGAATAGGGAATGGGATGGCGGCGACGGTCACTGCTTCGCTCGATGTCATGGGCGGCGATAGGGGAGCGGAGGTGGTGCTTCCTGGCGCCGAGATCGCGCTGGCCCGGCACCCTGACCTAAAGTTCCGACTCTTCGGCGATCAGGCGATCGTCCTTCCGATCCTTGACCGAATTCCCGCGGTGAAGAACGCATCGATATTCGAGCACTGCGAAATCTCGGTGAAGATGGACGACAAGCCGAGCCAGGCGCTTCGCCGGGGCCGCTGGCGATCCAGCATGTGGCGCTCGATCGAGGCGGTGAAAACCGGCGACGCCGGTTTTGCGGTATCCGCCGGCAACACCGGCGCACTCATGGCGATGGCGAAATTCTGTCTGCGCTCGTCGGCTGAGATCGACCGTCCGGCAATTGCGGGGATATGGCCCACGCTGAAAGGCGAGAGCGTGCTCCTCGATTGCGGCGCGACGATCGGCGCTGACGCGGAAGCGCTGTTCGAATTCGCAGTGATGGGTGCAGCGATGGCGCGCACGCTCCTCGAAAAAGCACGGCCCACTGTCGGCCTTCTGAATATCGGCGTCGAAGAGGTCAAAGGGCTCGAGCAGATCAAGATCGCCGGCCAGATGCTCAAGGAGGCCACTCTGCCCGACCTTGAGTACGTGGGCTTTGTCGAGGCCGACGACATCGGCAAGGGCAAGGTCGACGTGGTTGTGACCGAAGGCTTCGCCGGCAACATCGCCTTGAAGGCGGCGGAGGGAACCGCGAAACAGATCGCGACGTATATTCGCGAAGCCGTGAACCAGTCGCTCATGGCGCGGCTCGGATTTCTGATTGCGCAGGGTGCGTTCGGGCGACTCCGTCGCACCCTAGATACTGCCCGCTCCAACGGCGGCGTCTTTCTTGGACTGAACGGCATCGTCATCAAGAGTCACGGTGGCACCGACGCGAAGGGTTTCGCCGCGGCTATCGATATCGGATACAGCATGGCGCGCAGCAGCATCGTCGATGAAATCAATCGCGATCTCGCCGCCTACCGGCAGACCCGGATCAACGAAACGACCGAGGTGAAGACGGGTGCGATGTGAATAAGGTGCGTTCGGTTGTCGTCGGCAGCGGCGGATATCTGCCCGAAAAGATACTCACCAATGCCGACATCGCCAAGATGGTCGACACGTCGGACGAGTGGATTCAGCAGCGCACCGGTATCAAAGAGCGGCACATTGCCGCCGAGGGTGAGTTGACCTCCGACCTTGCGGTCGTGGCCGCGCGGAAGGCTCTCGCCAACGCCAATCTCACCGCCGACGATATCGACATGATCGTCATGGCGACTTCCACGCCCGACAATACCTTTCCGGCGGCCGCCGTCACGGTTCAGGAAAAACTTGGTATCACGCGCGGGTCAGCCTTCGATGTGCAGGCGGTCTGTTCCGGCTTTCTCTATGGCCTCTCGACCGCCGACGCGATGATGCGCGCGGGCCATGCCGACAAGATCCTCGTCGTCGGGGCTGAAACGTTCTCGCGGCTTCTCGACTGGACCGATCGCTCGACGTGCGTTCTCTTCGGCGACGGCGCCGGCGCGGTGGTGCTCAGCCGTGAAGTGCAGTCCGGGGAGAACAGCGACCGCGGATTGCTCACCTCGCATCTTCGCTCCGACGGTCGCTACAAGGACAAGTTGTACGTTGACGGCGGGCCGTCGTCGACAGGTACGGTCGGTCACCTGCGCATGGAAGGGCGGGAGGTTTACAAGCATGCCGTCGCCAAGATCGGGGACGTGATCGAGGATGCGTTCGCGGCGACCGGCTTCACCGCCGCGGACATTGACTGGTTCGTGCCGCATCAGGCGAACGTGCGCATCATCGACTCCACCGCACGCAAGTTCGGCATCCCTTATGAGAAGGTGATCCGCACTGTCGACCGTCACGGCAACACATCGGCGGCGTCGATCCCGCTCGCTCTTGCGGAGGCAAGCGCCGATGGACGTATCAAGCGCGGCGACTTGTTGTTGCTTGAGGCGATGGGTGGCGGCTTCACCTGGGGATCAGCATTCCTGCGCTGGTGAGCGCTCGCGACGAGCGTTGCTCGTCTGCAACGCTTCACGCAATCGCCTGAGGTCGGTTGATTCTCCCAGCAGCAGGCAATAGGCTATCGTATTGGTGTTTAGAAAGAATTCCGCATTGCGGCACACCATCCAGTGGAAGTGAGGCCATGGCTGGGAAGACGGTGACGCGGGCCGATCTTTGCGAGGCGGTCTACCAAACGGTGGGTCTGTCTCGTACGGAGTCGGCCGACCTGGTCGAGTTGGTGCTCGACGAGATATGCGAATCCATCGTGCGCGGCGAGGCGGTCAAGCTGTCGTCTTTCGGTTCTTTCGTCGTTCGCAAGAAGGGCGAGCGGGTCGGCCGCAACCCGAAAACCGGCGAAGAGGTGCCGATT
>JAYTZZ010000244.1:0-15040 GCA_043741595.1 Hyphomicrobiales bacterium
GGCGGCTCGCCGCAAACCCTTCGTCATGAATCCAAACTTCCCGGATCGGCTCTAAGGTGTCTCGAAATCGAAGGTCTAAGCCGCGAATGCCTGAAACGAGTTCTTCGAGAATTTCGTGTTGTGGTCGATTTTGCTTGGCGGGCGTCGCGTGATTCGGAATAGCTGCAACCTGCTCCTCGAAGGAGGGCCACGCCATTTCGAAGATTTGAGAAAGGCGAGGCTCTGGGATCGGCTGTGCTGCGAGGCGATTTATCGAATTTACGATGTCGCCGAGACCGCTTTTCTCGACTTTCTTTGCTTGAAACTGAGCTAGCGGGCCTGTGATTTCCTTGAAGTCGATATCGAGGAGTAGCGGGATTACGCGTCCTTCCTGCATCGACTTCGCAAGTGCTCCTGCTTCGAAGAGAATCCAAGGGGAGACTATGTTTTCTCGGGTAACGCAAATGATCCCAAAGTTGCTAGCTTCGAGTTCCTTTGAGACTTCGATCGCCCAACGCTCACCGGCTTCGATGTCTGACTTCGAGATCCAAGGTTCTACAAAATGAAGAACTAGGGGTGACCACTCGCGCAGCGCCTCGGCCAGCGCTTGGCTGCGCTCGCCGCTCCAACTTATAAAGACCTTCATGTAAATCCCCCCTCGTGTCCTCAACCTACAATAGCAGCAACCTCGATCGGAGGTAGACCGTAGGGTAGGCAATGATCCGCTGGCGCGCGGAGGGCGCGCGATTCTAACCCCGGTTCGCGGACCGGGAATAGATTCACAAGAAAACAAAATCTATCCCCGCTCTCTGAACCGGCCTCATATTGATGGCATCCTTGCTCAACGAGGGGGCGCCAACCGGTGGCGACCAGCTGGTGGAGCAGGGAGCGGTGCCCGCGGTTGCCCGAAAGGGCTCTGGCGAGGGGGTCAAACTCTGAGCCGGCTGGATTCGCAGTCCAGTATCTCGGGAGGCACCTGCAACACTCGCCCGCCGGCACTACGACCGGCTGCCACTTGATGGCCTTAAGGGCGGCTGGCTAACCCCAAACTCGCAAGAGGGAGGGGTGGTCAGGACGGAGTGCCCCGCAAGGGTCCGTCCGCCGGCCGTCTGGAGAGCGGGATGCGGAAGCCCAAAGACACCGTGGCGGGTGCTCGATGAGCGCCCATAACGGACTACCCGACTGGCGTTCAAAGAGCGCCCGCCACCCCCTCATGTCTTCATGAGGGCGAAGACCAAAGACCGAGGACGGCCGAAGGCCGGACCGGGAGTGAAAGAAGCGGAAGGAGATGAAGACTCGGGGCGATGTCGCTCGCGGGAACGATGGTCGTTGACCTTGGACGAACGCCTGTCTCCATTCTCGCCAAGGTTGTGTATAGTGATGGCGTTGGCGAGGGAGAGGGCGATGTCCGACGCAAGTCTGCATGCGGGCGACGACGGCCTTGGCAGCAGCAAAAACAAACAAGCGGTCGTCATCATTCACGGTATTGGCGAGCAGCGTCCCATGGAGACGCTGCGCAGCTTTATCAGTGCGGTATGGACGTCCGATCCAGACGTGTGGAGCATGACCGAGAAGTTGCCGGTGGATCGGGCGCGCTCCGATATCTGGAGCAAGCCGGACAACATCAGCGAAAGCCTGGAACTCCGCAGGATCACCACCCGCCAGGGGAGGAGCGGACGTCGCGTCGATTTCTTCGAACTCTATTGGGCGCATCTTGCGACAGGCACCAAATGGCTCGATGTCCTGAAATGGGCGAGATTGCTGATTGTTCGCCGCCGGAGCCGTGTTCCTCCGGCGTTGGTGACGGCGTGGCTATTCATCATTGTCAGTCTCATCCTTTGGGCGTTCCTCGCCCTCTGGGTATGGAGCTTCAACCTCAAGGACCCGCTCGGAGATATCTGGACCTGGCTGAAGGGGATCTTCAGCGACCCGTCGACCATCGTTCAAGCGCCGGTAATCGCGGCGCTCGCCGCGGTCGCGCTCGGGATTGTCACCAGATGGGTTCAGGGCATCCTCATCACCCACGTTGGTGACGCCGCCCGCTACCTTCGGGCAACCCCCGAGACCGTGGCGATGCGGGCGACGATTCGGAAGGCGGGGATCGATCTCCTGAAACGGCTCCACGATAGCGGCGAGTACGATCGTGTGGTCATCGTCGGCCACAGCCTCGGAACCGTAATCGGCTACGACATCCTTCGCTCCGCGTGGCTCGCCTATGAAGCTCAGCTACCGGCTGGCAGCAAGGCGCTAGCCGAGATGGAGGGCCTCCTGAGGGATCCGTCCGGTTCGGACTTCACGGAGCGATTTCGCGATGCGCAGGCGAAACTCGCGGCGGCGCTTTCGACCCACGGAAGCCGTTGGCGCGTCACCGATTTCGTCACGCTCGGCAGCCCGCTCGCTCATGCCGAAGTCTTGATCGCAGATACGCGCGACGAGCTGCGGCGAAAGAAGGAGGAGCGAGAGTACCCGACGTGCCCGCCAACTCCTGAGTCGAACAAGTTGCTCGACAGCGATCAGCATTCGGGGCCAGTGATCTCCTTTCCATGGCCGCCCTCCGGCCCGAAACGCGGCAAGAACGTGCGTCTTCATCACGCCGCGGTATTTGGTCCGGTGCGATGGACCAACGTCTACTTTCCCGTCTCGGGAGTTATTTTTGGCGATGTGATCGGCGGCCCGGTTCGGCCTGTGTTCAATGCTGGCCAGAATCCGCGCCTCGGTTTTGTCGGCGGCTGTGCGATTCTGGATGTCTCAGTGAATATCGGCGGCGGTCGCGGCGTCCTTAGTCACACGAAATATTGGTCGAGCAAGGCCCTTGGCAATCCGCTGAAGTTCCCTTTCAAGGAAATCCAAGACAAAGACGCCTCGGATCACATTCGCGCACTGCGTGCCGCGCTCAATCTCGGCGAGGATCCGGCGCGTGAGCAGGCGCTGAGGCAGCGAGTCGCGAAAGGGAACTGGACGTAGCCGGGGTGCAGCTAGCCCTGATTCAACGCCACGCCGCCGCCCTGGGCGTTGCGGTGCATGCCTTCGATGGCGGGCTTGTACGACGGGTTGAGGTTGGCGGCGCGGGCAAAGGCGGCGAAAGCTTTCTGCCTCTCGTCGAGGTGTTCAAGGGCGAGACCCTGGTTCGTCCAGCCCTCGAAGGAGTTCTTGTCGCGCTTCACGACCTCGTTGAAATCGTCGAGCGCGGCGCGGAAATCGTTGGTGGCGAGGTAGGAGAGCCCGCGAGCGTTGAAGGGTTCGGCGGCGGTCGGGGCCAGCGAGATCGCCTTCGAGAAATCGTCGATCGCCTGCGTGTGCTGGCCCTGCGCCTGATAGATGAGGCCGCGGTTGTGAAAGGCGCGGGGGTCGGTACCGTCGAGCTCGATCGCCTTGTTGAAGTCGGCGAGGGCCAGATCGAATTGCTTGCGCTGGCGGTACATGTTGCCGCGGCCGACGTATGCCACCGCATAGCTGCCGTTGATCTGGATCGATTGGTTGTAGTCGGCGAAGGCGAGATCGTCCTTATTCTCCCGGCGCTGGACGAGGGCGCGGTTGGCGTACGCCTGGTAGAAGCCGGGGTTGATCTTGATCGCCGTGTTGAAGTCGGCGATCGCCTCCTTGAACTTGCCGGCCCGCCCATAGGCGCTGCCACGTACGTTGTACGTGCTGGCGTCATTCGGGTTCTGGGCGATGACCGCGGTCAGCGACTCGATGTTGACCGCGGAGCCGGCCGAAGATTCTATGTCGCCAGTGGTGACGCCCGGCTTGCCCGAAGTCTGACATCCAGCGACGAGCAAGCCACAGAGGATCGCAACGGCGATCGTCAATGGCGGACGGAGCGCGCGCCCTTCAAAAGCAGGGACCGGGATTTCCGCTTTCGCCATCCGCTTGATCGATCTTTCAACGGTCCAGGGGCCGTCGTCATGTGGGACGGCGACCTTCACCATAAGCGAAACAGGCGAATGCTGGCGAATTTAAGGGCTGCGCCGGCTTTCCGGGCCGCCAAAGCCGCCGCGGGCAGGAGCGCCGCCCGGTCCGCCGGGGCCACGGGTTGTGGCAACCGCACGGGTGCCGCCGGGGGCGAGGCCCTCGCGCTGGGCGCGCTTGCGGGCCAGCTTGCGCGCGCGGCGGATGGCCTCGGCCTTTTCGCGGGCGCGCTTTTCGGAGGGCTTTTCGTAGTGATCGCGGAGCTTCATCTCGCGGAAGAGCCCCTCGCGCTGCATCTTCTTCTTCAGTGCTTTTAGCGCCTGGTCGACGTTGTTGTCGCGAACGAGTACCTGCAAGCGAGACGTCCTGTCGTTTCTGTTGTCGGTGTAAGGCGGCCTTCGGCCGAAACTAGGCGCGCCCCGCAAATTTCGGCGCTGATTTACCTGCAGCCGCGGCGAAATGTCAAAACGAACAGCCGCGTTTACAACTTTTCCGACGGCCGCAAGCGGTTCACATGGCCCATCTTTCGGCCGGGCTGCGCTTCCGTTTTGCCGTAGAGATGCAGGCGGGCGCCGCGTTCGGCCAGTACCTCCGCCCAGCGCCCAATGTTTTCGCCGATGAGATTTTCCATGACGACGTCTGAGTGGCGGTCGGTGTCGCCAAGCGGCCATCCGCAGACCGCGCGGATGTGTTGTTCGAACTGCGAGGTGACGCAAGCGTCGCTTGTCCAGTGTCCGGAATTGTGAACGCGCGGGGCGATCTCGTTGACGAGCAGGGTGTCGTGACCGAGCACGAACATCTCGACGGCGAGCACGCCGACGTGGCCGAGCGCCTCCGCGATTTTCTCGGCGATGCCGACGGCCTCGGCGGCAAGCTCCGGCGTGACATTCGCGGGAACCGTGGTTTCGGCGAGGATGCCGTCGACGTGACGGTTCTCGCAGATGTCATACGCGCGCATCGTACCGTCGCGAGCGCGGGCGAGAATGACGGAGACCTCGCGATCGAAGGCGATGAAGGCTTCAAGGATCGCCGGCGCCTCACCGATCGACCGCCATGCGGCGACAAGGTCGTCGCCGGAGCGGATGGTCGCCTGACCCTTGCCGTCGTAGCCAAGGCGGCGCGTCTTGAGGATCGCCGGCCGGCCGGTGCGGGCGAGTGCCGAGTAGATATCGGACTGGACGGCGACCGGGGCGAAGGCCGGAACCGGGATGCCGAGTTCACCCATCAGCCGCTTCTCGTCGAAACGATCCTGAGCCACCTCGAGGCTTCGCTGGCGCGGGAACACGGGCACGCGTTCGGCGAGAAAGCGCACGGTCGACACCGGCACATTCTCGAACTCGAAAGTCACCACGTCGACGGCGCCGGCAAAAGCGGCAAGCGCCGCCTCGTCCTCATAGGGTGCGACGGTGCGCGCCGCCGCGACTGCAAACGCCGGGCTCTTCGGGTCGGGACAATAGATGTGGGAGGAGAGCCCAAGCTCGGCGGCGGCGAGCGCCAGCATGCGGCCAAGCTGTCCACCGCCGAGAATGCCAACGACCATGCCCGGCGTGATCGTCCGCTCGTCGTGTCCCGCCATCAGTGGGCGTCGTTGCTCGGCCGCTTGCCGACGGCGGCAGACTGTTTTGCCCGCCAACGATCGAGTGCGGTCGCGATCGTCTTGTCGTTGAGGGCGAGGATAGCGGCGGCGAGGAGGGCGGCGTTGATCGCGCCCGGCCTGCCGATCGCAAGCGTGCCGACCGGGATGCCGGCCGGCATCTGGACGATGGAGTAGAGGCTATCTTGACCGCCGAGCGCCTTGGTCTCGATCGGGACGCCCAGCACCGGCACTGGCGTCAGTGAGGCAACCATGCCGGGGAGGTGGGCGGCGCCGCCGGCGCCGGCGATGATGACCCGATATCCGGCGTCGCGCGCACCTTTGGCGAAAGCTACCAGCCGATCCGGGGTGCGGTGCGCCGAAACGATAAGGCTTTCGTGGACGATGCCGAGGGCGTCGAGAGTGTCGGCGGTTTCCTTCAGAATCGCCCAGTCGGACTGGCTGCCCATCACAATGGCAACCGGGGCTCCGGGCGACGTCTTCTGCTTGGCCATCGATAGACTTTCCAGGGCGCCCGAAAGGCGGCGGATTATAGGGACGCATCGCTGCGCCGCAAGAAGCGACGGGTTTCACGCGATGATGTCGGGGAGCAAGCGGTCGTCCAAGCTGGCGATTCGGTCCTTGAGGGAGAGCTTCCGCTTTTTCATGCGCTGGATCTGGATGGTGTCGGGCTTGGGCGATTCGGCGAGCGCGAGGATGGCGGCGTCGAGGTCGCGGTGTTCCTGGCGAAGCTCCGCAAGCTCCTGCCGGATCTCACGTTCTTCCTCATCTGAGAGGCGCCGGCCTCCGGAACCCATGCCTGAATTCATAGCACAAAAGCCGTTTGGCGCGCCTTCGCCCTTGAACTAGAGGCCGGCAGGCCACAGATCAAAAGGTGAGGCCCGGAAGCTAGGGAAATGCACTGTTTGCGACCGTGCGAAAACGGACTCTGGAAATTCCAGCTGAGACGTTCGACAGCCGGATTTTGCTGTGTCAAACTGTCCTTTGTTAGTCAACAGGGAGGCCCCCGCTGATGGCTATGGAAACACATCTTTTGGAGCTTGAGCGCAAACACCAAGCGCTCGAGAAAGAGATCGAGGAAGCGATGCACCATCCGGGCATCGACACGCTCGCTCTGACCGAGCTCAAGCGAAAAAAGCTGTCACTGAAAGACGAAATCGAGCGGCTGCGGACGACCGAGTCGGTTCACTAACCGAATCGGGTCCTTCGTAAGCTGATCGTGGCCAAGCGCAGGCTCGGCCACGAATGCTCTCATAGTTTGGCGGCCTCTGCGTAGAACGCGAGGGCGCCGTTCCAGCCTTCCGGCGAATCGAGCGTCGCGCGAATCTCGGCGGCCTTCTCGCCGTACTTCCCCAGATCGCGGTGCTCGAGTTCGACGCGTGTCGTGCCGTCGCTTTCAGCGATGAAGCGCACTTCGAGTTCGGTGACGAAGTTCGGGTCGTATTGCCAGTCGGCGTTGAGCTGCCAGGCGAGGATGATGCGCTCTGGCGGTTGCCAGAGAAGCACTTTGCCCCACGTGCACTCTGCTCTGTCCTTGTCGCGCTCGAACCAGCGCCCGCCGGTCCGCGGCTCGACGACAACGTCGACGAATGGTGTATCGGCGATGTTGTGCTCAGGCCGCCACCATCGCGCCATGCCGGCGGTGAACACCTGAAAGGCGCGGGCAGGGTTCGCCCCGACGCGAATGGTCTTGCGGATGGGCGCCGGGGCGATCTGAAAGCTCATGTCGATTTGCTCTATTGGACTGCGGCGCGGTGGATCGCGTCGCGGCCCATGGCGCTGCGGAAACTGAACACGGCCAGCACGATAGCGGCAAGCGCATGAAGATCGGCGCGCGGGTCGGCGAGGTTGCCGATAGATGCACCAAACGCGAGGGCGATAACCGCCCAGACGATGCAGCCCGCGAAGCAGACCCAGGCCAATGTGCGGTCTTCCGGACGGCCTGCTCGGATGAAGTTGAGCACCGCGATGAGGATGGAGAAACCGCTGGCTGAAAGCGCCCAGACGAGCTCCGGCGTCAGGAAAGCGTACGCCGTCACGGAGCCGAAGGCGTGCATTGCACCGAAGGCGAGGAGAAGCACCGCGAAGAAACGATCGACATTCTTGATCATGATTGCCACCCCTATGAAGTCTTCGTGGCGTCGGCGCAGCGCTCGAGCAGGGCGCTCCAGCCTTCGTCGCCATCCATCATTGCGTGGGTCGGTTCTGCGAAGTCGCCGAGACTGTCGAGATCGCGATGCTCCAGCGCAATGTGCGTCCCGCCGTTGCCGTCGCTAGCGAAGCGCACCTCGAGCTCGGTGATGAGATCCGGAGCGAAGCGCACCTCGAGCTCAGTGATGAGATCCGGATCGTATTTCCGCTGACCATCAACCTGCCAATCGAGCACGTTGCCGTTCGTTCCCTCGCCGCCTTCGGTGCCGCGTTCGAACCAGCGGCCGTCGCGCTTCGGCTCGATGACGATCGCCTGGCGCGGGAAGGCGGTGTATTCGGCCGGCCACCAGCGGTTCATTTCCTTGGTGAATACGTCGAAGGCTTGCTTCGGCGGAACGTGGACGGTGATGGTCTTGCGGATCGGCGGCAGCGCCTTCCCGGATTTGCTCATGATCACTCTCCCTCTGACTCAACTGCGTTCTTGAAAGCTTCGAGCGACACGTCCCAGAACCGATCGAGCCACTGACGCAATGCGCCGAGCCCCTTCGGATCGATCTGGTAGATGCGCCGCGTTCCTTCCGCCCGGTCGGTGACGAGGCCGGCGTCCTTCAGCACCTTCAGGTGCTGGGAGACAGCGGGCCGGCTGACGGGCAAGCCCTTCGCCAAAGCCGCGACCGGCTGCGGACGTTTTGCCAGCCGCTCGAAGATGACTCGGCGAGTTGGGTCGGCGAGGGCAGTCAGAGCGTTTTGTGCGTAAGCCATTACTTACCGTAAGTCATAACTTACGGAGTGTCAAGCACCGGAATCGGTTGATTGTGATCGGGAACAGTGGCAACGGCGGGCATGGCCAAAGCACCCACGCGCGCCTTCAGGGAGTTCATCGAGAGCGAGGCCGCTGGCGGCCTGATCCTGATGGCGAGCGCGGCGCTCGCCCTGGTCATCGCCAATTCCCCACTGGCTGGCGCTTATTTCGCGGCGATAGCGTTCAATGTTGGTCGCTTGAGTGTCGGGCACTGGATCAACGACGCGTTGATGGCAGTGTTTTTCCTGTTGGTCGGATTGGAGATCAAACGCGAGCTTGCCGTAGGCCAGCTCGCCACGTGGCCGGCGCGGGCATTGCCCGGGTTCGCGGCGCTTGGGGGCATGATCGTGCCGGCGGTCATCTACGTTGCGGTCAACGTGGGTTCGCCTGCGAGCCTTCGCGGGTGGGCGATCCCCGCGGCGACTGACATAGCCTTCTCGCTCGGCGTCCTCGCGCTCCTCGGGACGCGTGTGCTCGTGTCGCTGAAGGTGTTCCTGACGGCGCTCGCGATCCTCGACGACCTGGGCGCGGTGATTATCATCGCGGTCTTCTACACGGCGGAGCTCTCGCCAGCGATGATCGGGCTGGCCGCGCTGACCGTGGCGCTGCTTGCCGCCCTCAATGCGTCCGGCGTGAAGCATCTCTGGCCATACCTCATTCTTGGCGCGTTGCTCTGGTTTTTCGTCCTGAAGTCCGGCGTGCATCCGACGATTGCCGGCGTGCTGCTCGCCGCCACGATTCCCGTGGGCGCTGGCGAACATTCGCCGCTGAACAGGTTGGAGCATGCGCTGCAAAAATGGGTCGCGTTTCTGGTGCTGCCGCTGTTCGGCTTTGCCAATGCGGGCGTTGCCCTCGGCGTTGCGGGCCTCGCTGTGTTCGCCCATCCCGTGACGCTAGGGTCGGCGCTCGGGCTCTTCTTTGGCAAGCAGATCGGCGTCTTCGGCGGCGCGTGGCTCACTGTACGCGCCGGACTTGCGTCGCGGCCGGAAGGCGCGACGTGGGCGCAGGTTTATGGTGTCGCGATCCTTTGCGGGATCGGCTTCACCATGAGCCTCTTCATCGGGCTCCTGGCGTTCACTTCGGACGAATTCCACGACGCCACCAAAATCGGGGTCCTCGCCGGATCGTTAGTCTCGGCGATCGTCGGTTGGCTGGTGCTCCGCCTTCAGAAGATTCCGCCTAGCCCTTCCCAGACGAGATAGATGCCGACAACGAATATCAGCAAGTAGACGATCTTGTAGAAAGCCTCGAGCTCGATCTTCTTCACAAGCCATACGCCGAAGAACGTTGCGGGTATCGAGATCGGCAGGAGGAGGGCAGAGGCGGTCAGGTTGGCGGTATCGAACTGGCCAAGGAAGAAATAGGGAACAGTCTTGATCGCGTTGACGATGGCGAAGATCAGAACCGTTGTGCCGGCGAAGACCCGCGGCTCGAGGCGGAGCGGCACGGCGTACATCTGGAAGGGCGGGCCGCCGGCGTGGCTGACGAACGACACGAAGCCCGAGATAATCCCCCAGAAGGTTCCCTTCACGACGTCATGACCATGCGGCACAGCACGGAGCCGGTGGCGGAACCAGTAGTTCAGGGCAAACAGCACCGAGACGATGCCGACGATCAGCCGGATCTCATGCTCGGTGACCCATGCCGCCGTGAGCCAGCCGATGAAAATGCCGACGACTGAGCCGGGCAAGACGATCTGCAGAGTGCGTTTGTCGAAGACGCGCCAATACGAGATCAGGGCAATGATGTCGCTGAGGATGAGGACCGGCAGCGTGATGCCGGCCGCCTCCACCGGCGAGATAACCAGCGCCAGGATCGGCACCGCGAGGATGCCCATGCTGGCGAAGCCCCCCTTCGAGAGACCAAGGAAGAACATCGCCGGAACGGCGGCCGCGTAGAACCAGGGATCGTGGAGCATGCCTGATGGGGAACGGGGCGCGAGTGGAGGGGCGCGTAGATCGGGACACTAGGCTTCCCCCACGATTCCGGCAATCGACGGGCCCCGTGTAGGATGGTCGCGCTACGTCCGATTCAGCGAGGGATTCGTGCAGCTCGAAAACAAGGTCGCCATCGTCACCGGTGGAGCGCGTGGCATCGGCAACGCCATCGCGCACCGTTTCCTGCAGGAGGGCGCGCGCGTCGTCATCGCCGACGTGAACGAGGAGGCAGGAGCTGCGGCGGTCAGGGAACTCGGCGCACTCGGCAAGGATCTCGGCGCCATGGGTTCCGTGCGCTATGTCGCCTGCGACGTCGGTGACGCGGGGGCTGTGAGTAATCTTGTCGAGGCGACCATCGCCGCGTTCGGGTCGATCGATATTCTGGTGAACAATGCGGCGATCCTTGCCGCCAAGGATTTCCTCGATCTGGAAGAAGCAGATTTCGACCGGGTGATCCGCACCAACCTGAAGGGCTCATTCCTGTGCGCGCAAGCGGTCGCGCGCCACATGGTCGAGCGCGTGAAAGGAGGCGCAAAGCCGGGCGCCATCATCAACCTCTCATCGGTCAACGCCGTCTTCGCTATTGCCAACCAGGTGCCCTATTCGGTCTCCAAGGGCGGCATCAACCAGCTCACCAAGGTGATGGCGTTGTCGCTCGCGCCGCATGGCATTCGCGTAAACGCCATTGGCCCGGGCTCGATCAATACGGACATGCTCAAGGTGACGATGGCCGATGCTGAGGCGCGGCGGCGCATTCTGTCGCGCACGCCGATGGGGCGGATCGGGGAGCCGGCGGAGATCGCGGCGATCGCCGTTTTTCTGGCGTCGGACGAATCCAGCTACATCACCGGGCAAACGATCTACGCCGACGGCGGACGCCTGCCGCTCAACTACACGGTGCCGGTGGAGGAATAGCGACGGGACTACGCGTCGTCGTCCGTCTTTTCCTCTGGACCTTTCATCGACTTCAGCTTGGCGAAGACGGCGCTGGCTTCGTCCGCTTCTTCCTTCGCGGCGCTCCGCTCCGGGCGGGCGGCGGCAGCAGCAAGTGCCGCGGCTGCGGCGGTCGTGGTGGTCTCGGAGGCGGGGAGGAGGGTGGGGCCTTCGGCGGCGACCGGCGGCCGCGGCGAATTCTTCGCGGCTTTCTCCACCTCGAAGTCGAGGTCGATCTGCGAGCAAAGGCCGAGCGCGACCGGGTCGGTCGGCTGAAGGTTGTTGGAGTTCCAGTGGCTGCGGCTGCGGATCGATTCGATCGTCGGCTTGGTCGTGCCGACGAGGCGCATGATCGCCGCATCCTTCAGCTCGGGATGATTGCGCAAAAGCCAGAGTATCGCGTTCGGGCGATCCTGGCGGCGGGACACCGGCGTATAGCGCGGACCCTTGCGCTTCGAGGGCGGCGCGCTCATGCGCTGCGCCACGAGACCAAGGCGATAGCTGGAATCGGCCTCGGCCTTCTGGATGTCCTCGCGGGTGAGTTGGCCGGTGAGCACCGGGTCCAGCCCCTTGATCGAGAGGGCGGCTTCGCCATCGGCGATCGCCTGCACTTCCAACGGGTGGAGGTGGCAGAACTCGGCGATTTGATCGAAGGACAGGGAAGTATTCTCGACCAGCCAGACGGCAGTCGCTTTGGGCATGAGGGGTGTGGCAGTCATTCAAGTCTCTCCGGTCGCTCACCGGGATTTTCTGCCGGCAAGCCCAATCCTAAGGACACACTGTAGGGATTGGCGTCTATATAGGGCGACTGACGGCGGGACGCAAACGTATTGACGGGCATTCGGGAAGGCGTGATGGCGACGGGAATTGCGGGGGAAACGGGAGCGGGGCCCGCCTTCGACTTCGATTGCCACGTCATCAATCTGGCGCGGACGCCCGAGCGCATGGCAGCGTTTCTGAAGCAGAATTCCGCGTCCGGGCTGGCGTTCCAGCGGTCCGAAGCTGCTGACGGAAGTGCCCTTACCGAAGAGGATGCGGTTCGGCTGAAGCTGATTAAGCCCAGCACCAAGTGGCGCACCAAAGGCACGATCGGCGTGGCGCTTTCCCACCGCAATCTTTGGGAAAAGTCGATCGCCGACGACCGGCCACTGATCGTGTTCGAGGACGATGCGTTCGTGCGCGACGATTTCCGCGAGGTGTTTCCCGCCGCAGTGGCAAGGGCTGGCGCGTGGGACGTCATCCTGCTCGGCTACAACACCGACGCGCTTGTTGAATTCAACGTCGCAGGAGATTTTGATCTCAGCACCCTCTTCACGGTGAAGCATCCGACCGCCGCGCAACTCGCAAAATTTGCACGCTCGCGCTCGCCGTCGAATCTCTTTCCGCTCCGCCATGCGTTCGGCATTTCCGCCTACGCGATCTCTCCCGCCGGGGCGCGGAAGCTCATCCAGCGCTGCTTCCCGATGGACAATCGCCTGATCGTGTTCAAGGCGTCGAACCACCGGTTCAACGCGTTCTCGCTCGATTGCATGATGAACGTTTTCTACAAAGACCTCGCCGCATATGCCTTCGTCGGCCCGCTGGCGCTCCCGCACAACGACTGGGAAGCCTCCACCGTCGACGTGCGCAAGCGCTAGGGCGCGACCGTCAGCACGATCTTGCCGAAATGGTCGCCACTCTCCATGCGGGCGTGCGCATCTGCGGCGCGGGCGAGGGGATAGGTCGAGTCGATCACCGGTACGATCTTCCGTGCCTCGAATAGCGGCCAGACGTTTTCGTAGAGAGCCCTGGCGACCGCAGCCTTGAACGACACCGGACGAATGCGAAGCGTCGAGCCGGTTAGCGTCAGCCGCTTTACCATCATCCGATGAAGGTCAATTTCGACACGGGAGCCCTTCTGCGTGGCGATCTGCACGATGCGGCCATCTTCCGCCGCCGCGTCGCAGTTCCGCGCGAAATAGTCGCCGCCAACCATATCGAGGATCACGTTGGCTCCGCGCCCGCCGGTCGCCTCTTTCACCGCGGCGACAAAGTCTTCGGTCTTGTAGTTGATTGCAACATTGGCGCCGAGCTTGACACACGCAGCGCATTTCTCGGCGCTACCGGCGGTGACGATCACCTTGGCGCCGAACGCCTTCGCGAGCTGGATCGCTGTCGTGCCGATGCCAGAGGCGCCGCCGTGGATGAGGACGGTTTCGCCCGCCGTCAGTCGCCCGCGCTGGAAAAGATTGGGCCAGACGGTGAAGAACGTCTCAGGGATCGCCGCCGCTTCGATCATGCTGGACCCTTTCGGGATCGGCAGCGCATTCGTCTCGTGGACGGCGCAGTATTCGGCGTAGCCGCCGCCCGGAACGAGGGCGACGACCTTGTCGCCGAGGGCGTGGCGAGTCGCGTTTGCGCCGCGGGCAACGACAGCGCCGGCGATCTCCAGGCCGATAATGTCGGAGGCGCCGGGTGGCGGCGGGTATTGACCCTTCCGCTGCATCACGTCCGGCCGGTTGACGCCGGCGGCATGGACGCGAACCAGGATTTCCTCGCCACCGATTTCCGGCAACGGCTGCGTCGCCGGGACGAGCACTTCGGGGCCGCCGGCGGTCGTGGCGACGATCACGGTCATGCTGCTCGGCAAAGCCATCAGCCCGGTCTAGCGGCGGGGGCCTGCGCTGACAATCGTCCGCGCCTCGACTAACCTCACGGATAGGGAGGCAGATGCATGGCGATATTCGAGGAAGAGGCGCCGAAGAAGAAGCTCGCCCACGAGATTGGCGAGGAACTTTCAAAGCTGTCGCTGGATGAACTGGCAGTGCGTGTCGATTTGCTCAGGGCCGAGATTGCCCGGCTCGAGGAGGCAGCGGCAAAAAAGCGGGCCAGCGCGGACGTCGCCGCCTCGTTCTTCAAGCGCTGAATCGGGCATCCCGGTCTGGTACGGCGACCGTTGGTGGATGGCCCAACTATGGAGCAATCCCGAAGGTTTCGCCGGCGCCGTTAACCATTTCTTAAGCTTTACGGCGCTTAACTCATTCGTCCAGTCATCTGGATTCGAGTGGCTCCTGTCACTCTGTTTGACGCCTCCCTGTTTAAACTTTCCAAGAGCCGCCTCGCGCGGCTCTCTTTTTTTGTCCTCTGCGGCGAGGTCTGTGGATTAGTGTGCATAACTTGGGCCCTGTCGTTGGCCCAAGCCTTGCGCTCCGCGCAGTCTGGTGTTCCCATGCGGAACGTATTGGGGTGTGTGGCGTATGAGTGACGATCGTTCATCGAAGGCGCGCCTTGATTTGGGGCCTGTGGCCTTCGGGCGGCGTTTGGCCGCTTCCGACGTCTTTAAAGTTATGTTCCGCGAGGGGATGGCGCTGGTCGAGGAGACCGCGACCTACCTCGATGGCGATGGCCGCCGCGAATCCCAGCGCCTCTCGCGTTCAGCCGCTCTCGCTTACGCCACCGAATCCATGCGCCTTACGACGAGGCTGATGCAGCTCGCGTCCTGGCTGTTGTTGCAGCGGGCGGTGAACGAGGGCGATCTCAGCGCCGATCAGGCGAGCCAGGAGCGAGCCAAGGTCAAACTCGGGGGGCTCTCAACCGCGACCGATGGACCGACCTGGAATGATTTGCCCAACCGCCTGCGGCTTTTGATCGACCGCTCGTTGCTGCTGCAGGAGCGGGTCGTACGTCTCGATGATACCTTGCGCGCTGGCCCGGCGGCGACCGAAGTTGTCGACAATCAGGTGCTTCGCACACAGC
>JAYTZZ010000245.1:0-6711 GCA_043741595.1 Hyphomicrobiales bacterium
CGAAAACGTGCGCGACGTTGGCAAGTACGACGCGGCGATCATCGGTATCCCCTTCGATTCCGGCACGACCTACCGGCCGGGCACCCGGTTCGGGCCGCAGGGTATCCGCCGTATCTCGGCACTCTACACGCCCTACAACTATGAACTCGGGGTCGACCTCCGCGAACAGATGACGCTCTGCGACGCCGGCGACGTGTTCACGATCCCCGCCAATCTGGAAAAGAGCTTCGACCAGATCAGTAAGGGCGTGTCGCACATCTTTTCGTCAGGCGCCCTGCCCCTGATGCTCGGCGGCGATCACTCGATCGGCTTCCCGTGCGTACGCGGCATCGCCGAGTGTACGTCGAAGCGGATCGGCATCATCCACTTCGACCGCCACATCGACATCCAGGAGAAGGATCTCGACGAGCGCATGCACACCACGCCGTGGTACTGGGCGACGAACCTGCCGAATGTCTCGGCGACCAATCTCGTCCAGCTCGGCATCGGTGGCTGGCAGGTGCCGCGCTCCGGTGTCGCCGAAGCCGGCAAGCGCATGACCAACGTGCTGACCATCGCCGACATCGAGGAGCTCGGGCTCGAAAAGACGGCGGAGATCGCGCTCGAGCTCGCGTGGAAAGATGCCGACGCGGTCTACATCTCCTTTGACGTGGATTCGCTCGATTGCGGCTTCGTTCCCGGTACCGGTTGGCCGGAGCCCGGAGGCTTCCTGCCGCGCGAAGCGCTGAAGATACTGGGACTCGTCGCGGCGGAGGGTGTCTGCGGGCTGGAGGTGGTGGAGGTCAGCCCACCCTACGACACCTCCGACATCACCGCGTTGGTAGGCGTTCGCGTCGTCGTCGAGGTGCTGGGCTCGCTCGTCGCCAACGGCAAACTCGGCGCGCATAAATCCATCATCGACAAACCGGTGAGCTACTGACATGCACGACGGACATCATCATCACGACCATGGCGGCTCCGGCCACAATGGCAGCGCGCCAGCCCGCCAGTGGCAAACGCCGCATCTGATCCCCGGAGCCTACCCGGAACCTGAGGTCCGCGAACCGGACCTCGACCTCGTCGAAACCGCTTTCGTCGACACCTTCCCCAGGGCACCCGATCCGACGAGCTTCCTCCGCCTTGCCGGCGTCCCGTTCATTGGCGAGACCGCCGAAGGAAAATGCCTCAGCCTGCTGCGGGTTGAGGTCAACCAGACGACCGACATCGGCGCGCTGACTCCCCACCTCGGCGGCGCGGGTCACAGGTACGATCCGCTGCCGGCGAAGATGACCTCGCAGCGTCAGCGGCTGGCGCTGATCTATTTCGACGGGACCGGGTCTGTCGCTCTATCGCTGGCCGACGCGAAAGCGCTCAGGAACATGACTCCGGCGCGGTAGCGACAGACCGCCCTTTCGGCCTATACACTCCCGCAAAACACGAGCGGGAGGAATACATGGCGAAGGTAGTCTGCGTTCTCTACGACGATCCGGTGACCGGCTATCCGAAGAGCTATGCCCGCGACGGCATTCCGAAGCTCGACCGCTACCCCGGCGGCCAGACTCTGCCGACGCCAAAAGCCATCGACTTCACGCCCGGCGAACTGCTGGGCTCGGTCTCAGGCGCGCTCGGCCTCCGCAAATATCTCGAGGGCGCCGGGCACAAGCTGGTCGTAACCTCCGACAAGGACGGCCCAAACTCCACCTTCGAGCGCGAAATCGTCGATGCGGAGATCGTTATCTCACAACCATTTTGGCCGGCGTACCTGACGGCCGAGCGCATCGCCAAAGCGCCGAAGCTGAAAATGGCGATCACCGCGGGCATCGGTTCCGACCACGTCGACCTTTCCGCCGCAATGGCGCGCGGCATCACTGTCGCCGAGGTGACTTACTGCAATTCGATCAGCGTAGCCGAGCATGTCGTGATGATGATCCTCGGGCTCGTAAGGAACTACATCCCCTCCTATCAGTGGGTTGTGAAAGGTGGCTGGAACATCGCCGACTGCGTCGCCCGTTCCTATGACGTCGAGGGAATGAGCGTCGGCACTGTCGCCGCCGGGCGTATCGGGCTGGCGGTCCTCCGCCGCCTGAAGCCGTTCGACATGAAGCTGCATTACACCGACCGACACCGCCTGCCGGACGCGGTCGAGAAGGAGTTGGGACTCACCTTTCACAAGTCGGCCGCCGACATGGTTCCCCATTGCGACGTGGTCACGATCAACGCGCCGCTCCACCCGGAGACGGAGAACCTCTTCAACGCCAAGCTGATTTCCACGATGAAGCGCGGCGCCTATCTCATCAATACAGCGCGCGGCAAGATCGCCAACCGCGATGATGTCGCCGCCGCCCTCCGCAGCGGCCAGCTGGCCGGATATGCCGGCGACGTCTGGTTCCCCCAACCGGCGCCGCAGGACCACCCGTGGCGGACGATGCCCAACCACGGCATGACGCCGCACATCTCCGGCTCGTCCCTGTCGGCGCAGGCGCGCTACGCCGCGGGCACGCGCGAGATTCTCGAATGCTGGTTTGAGAAGCGGCCGATCCGCGACGAGTACCTGATCGTCGACGGCGGCAAGCTCGCCGGCACCGGCGCGCACTCCTACTCCTCCGGCAATGCCACCGGCGGTTCGGAAGAAGCGGCGAAGTTCCGCAAACAGTGAGGCCGATGGCAGAGGCGGACGCACTCGACCAAAGAAAAGCGCGCGCCTCGGCGTGGTTCGCAGAGCTTCGCGACCGGATCACAGCCGTCTTCGAGGCGATCGAGGACGATTTGCTGGCGGACGCTCCCCTTGCGAACCAGCCGCCCGGACACTTCGTCAGGACGCCGTGGAAACGCACCGACCATAGTGCCGCCGATGGCGGGGGCGGCACGATGGCGGTGATGAAGGGCCGCGTCTTCGAGAAGGTGGGCGTGCACGTCTCAACGGTTCAGGGTGAATTCGCGCCCGAAGTCCGCAAAGAAATGGGAGCGGAGGACGACCCGCGCTTCTGGGCAAGCGGCATCTCGCTGATCGCCCATCCCCAGAACCCGCATGTACCCGCCGTCCACATGAACACCCGCATGGTGGTGACCGCGCGCCAATGGTTCGGCGGCGGCGCCGACCTGACACCAGTGCTCGATGTCCGTCGCACGCAGGGCGACGCAGACACCATCGCTTTCCACGCGGCAATGAAAGCCGCATGCGATGCACATCCGGTCGCCGACTACGCCCGTTACAAGAAGTGGTGCGATGAGTACTTCTTCCTGAAGCACCGGAACGAGATGCGCGGCGTCGGCGGTATCTTCTACGACTGGCTGAACTCCGGCGATTGGGAGGCCGATTTCGCCTTCACCCGCGAGGTGGGCACAGCGTTCCTCGATGTCTATCCAAAACTTGTTCGGCGGAATTTTGCGAAGCCGTGGACCGAAGCCGAGCGCGAAGAGCAGCTAGTCCGGCGCGGGCGCTACGTCGAATTCAACTTGCTCTACGACCGCGGCACGATCTTTGGACTGCGGACAGGCGGCAATATCGACGCGATCCTGTCGTCCTTGCCGCCAGTAGCGAAGTGGCCGTAGCGTCTACTGCGCCGCCGCCATCATCTGCTGCAGGCGGGCGCGCAGCGCGGTTTCGTCGGCGGCAAAATCCTGTTCGATCCACCAGGCCTCGACCGCGCGGAGCAATTCACCGACAGCGGGGCCGACAAGTCCTTTCCCGATGATATCGCGACCGCCGAGCGGGAATATCGGGGCCGTCCACCGGTCGGGCAGCTGGTAGAGCGCACGCCACTCCTGGGGATCCTGCGGCATGGCGCTCCACGCGAACGCCTGGATGACCCCGTCGCGATAGGCCTCAGCGCCGAGTTGGTAGAGAACACGCCGCGCTTCCTTCGCCCCAGGCACCGGCGCGAAAGCCCGGGCGGCCGTGATCATCGCGAGAATGCGATCGCGTTCGGCGTTTGCGAAGCGCAGGCGATCGGTGATCCGAAGCGCATCCTCCTCGATGCGACACGCCAGAGCGGCGAGCCGCGTGGCAGCGATCGGCACAGCGCCTGCCGCCCCTTCGCCATAAATGGCGCGAACAAATTGCGTGAGATAGCCGACGCCGCCGAGGACGATCGTCAGAATGCCGGACTCCTGCATCTCCGTCACCGTTTCGGCGGCGCGCGGCGCAAGAACGATACGACGCATTTCCTGCCCGATCCGTTCGGCGGAGAGCTCACGTAGGCCTTCACGCGCGCTGATCGCAGCCGACAGGCCAGCCGCGTCAATCGGACCCTCACCGTATTCGGCGTAAAAGCGAAACAAACGCAGGATGCGTAGGCGATCCTCGGCGATGCGTCGATCGGCATCGCCGATGAAGCGAATGCGGCGGGCGACGATGTCCGCATGGCCGCCGATCGGATCATGGATCGTGCCTCCGGAATCCACCGAGAGCGCGTTGACGGTGAAGTCGCGGCGGCGGGCGTCGGCTTCCCAGTCGCGGCCAAAACGCACCACCGCGTGGCGGCCATCGGTCTCTATGTCCTCGCGGAGCGTCGTGACCTCGAAACCGCGCCCGCCGATGACCAGCGTCACCGTGCCATGCTCGATCCCGGTGGGCACGGTCTTGATGCCGGCGGCATGGGCAAGGGCGGTGACCTTGTCCGGGGTGGCCGTGGTGGCAAAATCGATGTCGGCGACAGGAACGCCCATAAGGGCGTTCCTGACAGCGCCGCCAATGACGCGCGCCTCCTCACCGCTGCCTTCGAGCACGGCAAAGATTTGGCGAACGCCTGAGGAGGCGAGCCATTCGGCACCGGCAAGACTGGGCAGGCTTGTTTTCATGGACTCACGGATAGTTCGTCTGCTGGCATCGTCCCACGATATCCAATAAGAAATAGCGCATGCCTGAAGAGCGCACCACGCGCCGGCTCGCGGCGATCCTCGCCGCCGATGTCGTCGGCTACTCTCGCATGATGGCGGCTGATGAGGCTGGCACGCACGCCGCGCTCCGGCGGCATCGCGAAACCGTATTCGATCCTGCCGTTGCCGCCAATAACGGCCGAATCGTCAAACTGATCGGCGACGGCACGCTGGTCGAATTCGCCAGCGTCGTCGATGCCGTCAACTGCGCGCTGGCGATCCAGCGGACGCTCGCGAACGATGTGGCGGCGGGCCCGAAGATCACGCTTCGCATCGGCGTCAACCTCGGCGACATCATCATCGACGGCGACGACATATATGGCGACGGCGTCAACGTCGCAGCACGCCTCGAGCCGCTGGCCCAGCCCGGCGGCGTTTGCGTTGCGTCTATCGTCAACGAAAGCATTGGTACGCGCATCGACGTGAAGTTCGAGGATGGCGGTGAAGTTCAGGTCAAAAATATCGACCGACCGATCCGGATCTGGAAATGGCACCCCGGGACGAACTCTGCGAGCGTGCCCCAACCCGCCAAGACTGCAAAATCCGAGCAGCCGTCGATCGCCGTTCTTCCCTTCAACAATATGTCGGGCGACCCTGAGCAGGAATATTTCTCCGACGGCATCACCGAGGACATCATCACCGACCTCTCCAAGGTTGCAGGACTCCTCGTCATCGCGCGCAACTCGAGCTTCGCCTACAAGGGCAAATCGGTGGATATCCGCGTCGTCGGCCGTGAACTCGGCGTGACCTCGGTCCTGGAGGGAAGCATTCGCCGCGCCGGCAATCGTGTCCGCATTACCGGCCAGCTCATCGATGCCGGCACCGGAGCACATCTCTGGGCAGATCGCTATGACCGCGACCTCACAGATATTTTTGCAGTTCAGGATGAAGTCACCGGCGAGATCGTCAAGGCGCTGAGGGTGACGCTAACACCGAGCGAAAAGGCGCGCATCGCCGGCAGCGGAACCACCAACCTCGAGGCTCACGACCTCTTTCTCCGCGGCCGCGAGATTGCGATCGCGCCAACCAAAAACCGGCAAACATTCGAGCAGTCGGTAGCGCTATTCCGGCGGGCTATCGAACTCGATCCCGACTACGCCGACGCCTATGCAGCCCTCGCCATGACCTACAACCTCGATTTTCACAATCGCTGGACCGACGACCCTGACAAGTCCCTCGACATCGCGGCACGCTTGGCGAATCAAGCGATCGAGAAGGGGCCGAACGAGCCGTTCGGGCACTACGTCGAGTCAGTCATCGCCTCGTTCAAGGGCGACCTCGCACTGGCGACTGCCGAGGCAGAGAAGGCCCTTGCCATCAATCCCAACTACGCGCAGGCGCACAGCTCGCGCGGCATCATCGATATCTACAACGGCGAGCCGATGCTCGGAATCCCGCGCCTCGAACTCTCCATGCGTCTCGATCCCGCGTTCGTTCAGCAGTACATACACTTCGTCGGGCTTGCCTATCTCGTCGCGGGCAAATACGAAGCCGCCGCTGCGCAGTTCAAGGAGCGGATTCTTCTATCGCCGCAAACTGACCTGTCACGTGCCTTCTATGCCTCGACGCTCGGGCACCTCGGACAAGTCGACGAGGCGCGGCGCATCTGGCGCGAACTAAAAGAGATCAATCCCAGGTACGACTTCGAAGGCCATCTCGGTCGTCTTCCGTTCCGCAAGCCGGAAGACGCCGCACGTATTCGCGAGGGCCTGGCGAAAGCCGGCTTGCCTGACTAGGAGGCTCCGGCGGGCGGGTCGATGTGCCCGGGCACAATCTTGCCGTTCTCGATGTGCGCCGGAACGTAGGTGCCGCCGGGCGGGTCCCGATCGTAGTGGACGAAGAAGACGATCGCCC
>JAYTZZ010000246.1:0-2841 GCA_043741595.1 Hyphomicrobiales bacterium
CGGAGCGCTTCAGCGGGAATGATACCGCGGGCGGCTAGCTGCTCGCGCAGGAACGAAAGCGGATGGGCTTTCAGGGAGAGACTGAGGTAGCGGTAGTCGTTGACGACGTGTTCGCCGAGAAGCATCGGCGGCAGCGCGAAATCGGGCTCGCGGCGAATGTCGGCGTGCTCGGGAACATCGAAAAGTGGGAGCTTGTCCTTCGCCCTTGTCGAGCCCTCGCCACGCGCCGCCCACAACGCGTCGCGCCGGTCGAGGCCGAGGGAGCGGAAGGCATCGCCGTCAGCGAGGCGTTCGATCGCGGCGCGCGGCAGGCCGGTGCGCAGCCACAGGTCGCGGACGGAGTCGTAGCCGCGGTTGCGGGCGGCCTTGATTATTTCTGCGTCGTCCTCTTTGAATCCCTTGATCTGACGGAGGCCGAGGCGGACGGCGTAGTGCGTGCGGATGTCGGCTGCCATTTCGGCATGGAGGGGGTGGAGGCGCGGAGGCACCCTCCGGCCCTCGCTTACGCTCAGGCGTTCGTCACTCGAAACAAGCCACCGGCTTGTTTCGTTCGCTGTCGCGAACCGCTTCTCACCCTCGAGCTTTGAATCCCAGTCGGAGAGATTGACGTCGGGCGCAAGAACGGTGACGCCGTGGCGCTCGGCGTCGCGGACGATCTGGGCCGGGGCGTAGAAACCCATCGGCTGTGAGTTGAGCAGTGCGGCGCAGAAGACGTCGGTGTAATGCACCTTGATCCACGCCGAAGCATAGACAAGGAGGGCAAAGCTGGCGGCGTGGCTTTCCGGGAAGCCATAATCACCGAAGCCCTCGATCTGGCGGAAGCTGCGCTCGGCGAAATCCTGCGTGTAGCCGCGCCGCGTCATGCCGCCGATCATCTTTTCCTGGAATTTTCCGATGGTGCCGTTCCGCCGGAAGGTGGCCATGGCGCGGCGGAGGCCATCGGCATCGGCGGCTGAAAATTCTGCCGCGACCATGGCGATCTTCATCGCCTGCTCCTGAAAAAGAGGCACGCCCAAGGTGCGTTTCAGAATCTTCTCCAGTTCATCCTTTGGCCCATGCTCCGGCGAAGGCGACGGGTACTCGACCTTCTCGATCTTCTGCCGGCGACGGAGATAGGGATGGACCATGTCGCCCTGGATCGGGCCGGGACGGACAATCGCGACTTCGATGACGAGATCGTAAAAGCAATCCGGCTTGAGGCGGGGCAGCATCGACATCTGGGCGCGGCTCTCGACCTGGAAGACACCGATGGTGTCGGCACGACCGAGCATGCGGTAGACGGCCCCCTCCTCCTTTGGCAGCGTCGCCAGCGTCCATTGCTTGCCGTAGTGTTTGGCGATGAAGTCGAAGGCGCGGCGAATGCAGGTGAGCATGCCCAGCGCCAGCACGTCGACCTTCAGCATGTGGAGCGCGTCGAGGTCGTCCTTGTCCCATTCGACGTGGGTGCGGTCGTCCATGGCCGCGTTCATGATCGGTGCCATCTCGTCGAGGCGATCGCGGGTCATGACAAAACCGCCGACGTGCTGAGACAGGTGTCGTGGGAAGCCGATCAACTCACGGCAGAGTGCCAACAAGTGCACCATCGTCGGCTCGGCCGGATCGAGGCCGGCGCGGCGGACATCGGCGTCGGGCACACCCTCCGACGACCAGCCCCAGGTGGTCGAGGCCAGCGCGCCGATAGTGTCTTCAGACAGGCCGAAGACTTTGCCGACATCGCGGACGGCGGAGCGCGTCCGGTAGGTGATGACGGTGGCGGCAATGCCGGCGCGGTCGCGTGTATACTTCTTGAAGACATATTGCATCACCTCCTCGCGCCGCTCGTGCTCGAAATCGACGTCGATGTCGGGCGGCTCGTCGCGATTGGGCGAGATGAAACGTTCGAAGAGGAGGTTGGCTTCCTTCGGATTCACCTCGGTGATGCCGAGGCAATAGCAGACGACGGAATTGGCGGCGGAGCCCCGGCCCTGACAGAGGATCTTCTGGTCGCGGGCATAGCGCACGATGTCGTGGACGGTGAGGAAATAGGGCGCGTACTGGCGCCCTTCGATGATCGCCAGTTCGCGGGCGAGAGTGGCGCGGACTTCATCGGGAATGCCGTCCGGATAACGGAAGCGCGCGCCCTCCTCGGCGAGTTTCGTCAATGCCTCCTGAGGCGTTGCGAAGTTGCCGGTCGGTTCGTCGGGATACTGGTATTTGAGCTGGTCAAGCGAGAAATTGAGGCGTTCGAGGACGCGCGTCGTCTCGGCCAACGCCTCCGGATAATCGCGGAAAAGGCGGGCCATCTCCTCCGGCGATTTCAGGTGGCGCTCGGCATTGGCGGCGAGCTTGTAGCCGGCGGCGACGAGCGTCGTCTTCTCGCGGATGCAGGTGAGGACGTCCTGCAGCGGGCGGCGCTCGGGCACGTGGTAGTGCACGTCGTTGGTCGCCATCAGCGGGGCGCCGGTGTGTTCGGCAATGCGGGCGAGATGCGCGAGGCGGCGGTGGTCGTTGCCGCCGTAGGTGAAATTCGCCATCAGGCGGATATTGCCGGGGAAGGCGTCACAGAGGGCGACGAGGGTTTCTTTCAACGCGACCGAGGAATTGCTTCTCCCCAAAATCCCTTTGCGATTTTGCCCCTCCCGCAAGGGGAGGGTTCGGCCTGCTGGGTTTGCGGCCAGAATTTCCGTTGGGGTACTCGACGCGTCGAAGACACCGAGGATGAGACCCTCGCCCCATATGAGGAGATCGGCGAGGTCGAGGTGGCACTCGCCTTTCCTGGCGCGGATATTCCCGACGGTGAGCAGGCGACAAAGCCTGCCATAGGCGGGGCGGTCGATCGGCCAGGCGAAGATGTCGGGCGTG
>JAYTZZ010000247.1:0-6638 GCA_043741595.1 Hyphomicrobiales bacterium
GTCGCGGCAACCACTCTGCGTCTCGCCGATCTCGTCACTGTCACCGGCGGCGCCAAACCCGACATCTCCATTCTGGACTCGGAAGAGCGGCTGCCCTGGTCGGGGCATACCAGCATCTATGCGGTGCCCGACATCTACGACGCGGTACGCCGTCACAAGATGTCACTGTTATTCGTCAACGTCCGCAGCCAGGCCGAGCTGATCTTCCAGGCCCTCTGGCGCATCAACAAGGATGGCCTGCCGATTGCACTCCATCACGGCTCCCTCGACGCGACCCAGCGCCGCAAGGTCGAGGCGGCGATGGTCGCGGGCAAGCTCCGCGCTGTCGTCTGCACCTCTACTCTCGATCTGGGCATCGATTGGGGAGATGTCGATCTGGTCATCCATATCGGGGCACCCAAGGGCGCCAGCCGTCTCGCCCAGCGTATCGGCCGCGCCAATCACCGCCTCGACGAACCGTCCAAGGCGATCCTCATCCCGGCCAACCGCTTCGAGGTGCTTGAGTGCCGGGTGGCGCTTGAGGCAAACTATCTCGGCGCCCAGGACACTCCGCCGATGCTGCCCGGCGCGCTCGATGTGCTGGCACAGCACATTCTCGGCGTAGCGTGCGGAGCGCCTTTCAATGCCGATGCCCTCTACCGCGAGGTGGTGTCGGCCTACCCCTATCGTGACCTCGACCGCGTGACCTTCGATCAGGCGGTCGAATTCGTCGCCACTGGCGGTTATGCCCTGAAGACCTACGAGCGCTTCGCCAAGATCCGGCAAGGGATCGACGGCCTCTGGCGCATCAGCCACCCGCGTATCGCTCAGCAATACCGGTTGAACGTCGGCACCATCATCGAGGCGCCGCTTCTGAACGTTCGCGTGGCGCGCAATCGCGGCGCTGGCTTCGCCGGCAGGGCGGGGCGGGTTCTTGGCAAGATAGAGGAGGGCTTCATCGAGGCGCTGAGTCGGGGCGATACATTTCTTTTCGCCGGGCTGATCCTCCGCTTCGAGGGCATCCACGAGAACGAGGTGATCGCGACGCGCACGGCCGACGACACGCCGAAAATCCCGATCTACGCCGGCGGCAAGTTTCCGATCACGTCGTTTCTCGCCGATGGCGTCCGCAGCCTGCTCGCCGACGATCGACGCTGGACGAAGCTTCCCGATCAGGTCGCCGACTGGCTGCGCGTCCAGAAAGAGCGCTCGATCATCCCCAAGCGGAACCAGCTTCTGGTCGAGACCTTCCCGCGCGGCGCGCGTTTTTACATGGTCAGCTACCCGTTCGAAGGCCGGCTCGCCCACCAGACGCTCGGCATGCTGCTCACCCGGCGGCTCGAGCGGGCGCGCCTCAGGCCCGTCGGCTTCGTCGCCACCGACTATTCGCTGGCGATCTGGGGGCTCGGCGACCTCGGCCAGGCATTCGGCAACGAGCGGCCGTCGCTCGGCGAACTCTTCGACCAGGATATGCTCGGTGACGATCTCGAGACCTGGATGGCCGACAGCTACCTCCTGAAGCGCATGTTCCGGAACACAGCGCTGATCTCCGGCCTCATCGAGAAGCGCCATCCCGGCAAGGAGAAAACCGGCCGTCAGGTCACCATCTCCACCGACCTCATCTACGACGTGCTGCGCAAGCACGAGCCCGACCACATCCTCTTGCGCGCCACATGGGCCGATGCCGCCACCGGCCTGTTGGAAATCGGTCGCGTCGGCGACATGCTGGCCCGCATCAAGTGCCACATCGTCCATCAGAAGCTCGATCGCATTTCGCCCCTCGCGATTCCGGCCATGCTACAAATCGGGCGAGAATCGGTTACCAGCGGTGAGACCGACGAGCACATCATGCGCGAAGCAGCGGACGACCTGATCAAGGAGGCGATGGGCGATGGCTGAGGCTCTCCGGCGACACCTGCCCGCTGCCCAGCTTCAGGGCACGCTTGTCGGCGTACTCGGCGTCGTCATGGAGTTACTGCCGGAAGGCGTCCTCTGGTGGGCTGAGCCCTGCATGCTGGTCGTCGCCGACCTTCACCTGGAGAAAGGCTCATCCTTCGCGCGGCGCGGCCAGATGATCCCGCCCTACGACACGCACGAAACCCTAGCGGGCCTCGCCCGTCTCATCAGCCGCCTCAACCCGCGCGTCGTCGTTGCCCTTGGTGACAGCTTCCACGACGAGGAAGCCGCAACGCGCCTCAGCGTCAGCCATCGCACCTTGCTCCGTGACCTCCAGCTCGGCCGTGAATGGGTCTGGATCGCCGGCAATCATGATCCAAACAGACCGTCGGGCGTTGGCGGCACCGCTGTCGATGAACTCGCCGTTGGCAAGTTGACCTTCCGTCACGAGCCGAAGATTCAGTATTCCGCCGGCGAAGTCGCCGGACACCTGCACCCGTGCGCCCGCGTCTATGGCCGCGGCAAGTCCGTGCGCCGCCGCTGTTTCGCCGGCGATGGCCACCGCCTCATCCTGCCTGCGTTCGGCGCCTACACCGGCGGGCTCGATGTCCTCGACGGCGCCTTCGACGGCCTCTTCGCCGTCGATACGTTCCGCGCCTTCATGCTAGGCGACGACCAGATTTATCCCGTCGGCCTGAAGGCCCTTCGCGCTGACTAATCTCGCCGGAAGATGACGCCGCCGAGCCAGCCTACGAACAGCGCCAGCGCCGCGCACAGCACGCCGTAGACCAGCGACTGGTTGCGCGCGAACGCCGCCATCGTCCCCTCGAAGCCGGTCTTCGAAACCTCGATTCGATCCTGCGCGTGGCCGATGAGCTCCCCGCCGGAGAACAGGTAGGCGAGCACCGTGTAGCGGCCGACTGGGATATTGGCCGGCAGGAATGCGGAACTCCGGAAGATGAGATTGCCGACGAACCCGACGTTCTGCTCCTGCTCGTAGAGCCCGGCCTGCTGCTTCAGCCGGATGAAAGCATCGCGAAATTCCTTCGCCTCTGGATCGCGGGCCCCCGTGCGCCCATCGAAAACGAAGCCGATGTTGTCGAACCCGACCTGTAGCCGCTGCAGTACTGCTGGATTGGCAATTGTGTCGAGGGTGTCGCTGGTGGTCAGCGAATAAAACGACGGCGCCCGGCCGATGGTGCGCGCCGCCCGGTTCGCCCATACGCCGAGCACCCGGTCTTTCCGCCGCGCCACCACGCTCTCCGTCGGTCCGAGCACCAGGATCGCCACCTCGTAGGCGCCGGCCGCCCCCGCTGCTCCCGCATCGCCCTCGATAACGCCGAACACCGTCACCGGCGTGCCCGCAAAATTCGAGCTGATCGCCACCTCCGGCGTCGAGACCGCGACCGTCAGCCGCTCGGCCCGCGCTGCCCCGGTCGCCGCCGCGATCGCCAGCACGAGGAGGGCTACCCGCCTCACAGCGCTCCTCCAAACAACGACGAAAGCCCGTATCGCTCCGCCGGCGTCACCACAAGCCCCGTGAGGAACCGGAACGCCACGGCGATGACCAGCAGCGCCAGCAGCGCCCGCAACTGGTCGCCGCGAATGTTCTGGCCGATGCGCGCCCCGAATTGCGCGCCGATGACGCCACCGACCATCAGGATCAGCGCCAGCACCGCGTCAACCGATTGGCTCGAGACCGCGTGGAGCACCGTGGCCACCGCCATGGTCGCCACGATCTGCACCAGTGACGTGCCGATGACGACGTTGGTGGGCACGCGCAGGATGTAGATCAGCGCCGGCACGATGAGGAATCCGCCGCCGATGCCGAGCAACGCCCCGAGGATGCCGATGCCGACGCCAAGCGCCGCGATCGGGATGACGCTGACGTAGAGCATCGATTTCTTGAACCGCATCTTGAACGGCAGGCCGTGAATCCACGTGTGCTGGCCGGGCCGGCGCAGCGGCGTTGGCCGCCCGGCGCGCGCGTTGAGGATCGCGTTCACAGACTCCCACAGCATCAGCCCGCCGACCGCGCCGAGGAATACGACGTAGGCGAGCGACACGATCAGGTCGAGCTGGCCGAGGCGGCGGAGCGCATTGAAGATGGCGACGCCGATGAAGGTGCCGACGATGCCGGCGAGCAGCAGCACGGTGGCAAGCTTCAGGTCGATCAGGTTGCGTCGCCAGTAGGAAAGCGCCCCCGACGTCGAGGAGGCGACGATCTGCGTGGCGACAGTTGCCACCGCCACCACCGGCGGTATCCCGGAGAAGATGAGGAGCGGCGTGAGCAGGAATCCGCCGCCCACCCCGAATAGTCCCGACAGGAATCCGACGGCACCGCCCATGCCGAAGATGATGAACATGTTCACCGAGATTTCGGCTATGGGCAGGTAGATCAGCAAGGGGGCGCGGATGACTTGTCGAGCGGGATTGGAGCGCGCAACAGGCCGACCGGCGCGCTGGAATTGCGGCGGATAAAGCGCCCCTCACTGCCTCAAGTCAACGACGGGACACAAGAGACCGACGACGGCCGGAGGCCGGACAGGGAACGAAGAAATGTGACAGTCACGGCGCCGCTTTTTAACGCGGCGCCGGGGTTCAAATCTGGCTGTCGGCGAGCGAGGCGACGAGGGTGTTGTCGATCTGCCCGGTCTCGGGAACGCCGGCTTTGCGCTGGTAGGCGCGAACCGCGTCGATCGTCTTCTTGCCGGCGACGCCGTCAGCCGGTCCCGGGTCGTAGCCAGCCTCGGCGAGCAGCGTCTGGATCTTGGCGACGAGAGCCTGGCGGTCGGATTCGCCGATAGTTTCGCCGGGCCCGTCCCAGCCTCCGCCGGGAGCGGCAACGGCGTTGGCTTCGACGAGCGGCGGCTTCACGTGCCAGCCGGTGACCGCGGCGCGGGCTTTGGCAAGATCTTCGGCAACCATCGCCTTGGCAACTTCGTCGCGGCGGGCGGAAGCGTCGGTGTCGCCCTGCGCGGCGGCGATCGCGAACCACTTGTACGATTCGGGCAGGTCCGGCTTCACGCCGAGGCCACGGGCGTAGATGACGCCGAGATTGTATTGGCTGTCGCGGACGCCGTAGTTGCCGGCGGCGAGGAACCATTGCAGCGCCTTGTCGTGATCGGGAGTTCCCTCGACTCCTTCGCTCATCAGCACGGCGAGATTGTGCATGGCGTTGACGTTGCCCTGGTCGGCGGCCCGCTGGTACCAGTTGACCGCGCTCGTCAGGTCTTTGCTTACGCCCTGGCCGCGCTCGTAGAGGCTGCCGAGGCGATACTGGGCAACGGCGACGCCGCCCTCTGCGGCTTTGGAGTACCACTCCGCCGCCTTGCCGAGGTTCTTGTTGACGCGCGATCCTTCGGCGTAGCGCGTCGCGATCTCGAACGCCGCCGCCGGGTCGCCATCGCCGGCGGCCTTGATGAGCTTTTCGGAGCCGATGCGATTGTCGAGCCCGGGGATGCTGGTCGCTGTGGCATCGCCGGTGGAGGCGAGAACGACCTGTCCGCCGTCGGACGGTTGATCGCTCGCGGCGGTGGCATCGGGCGCGGGCTCGTTTGCCGCCACCGCGTCGGCGGTCGATCCGTCGAAGCTGGTGGCATCCGGAGCAGGTGGAACCGCACCGAACCGATTCTCGAAACCTTCCGGCTTGGCGAAGGCGATCTGTGCGTCCGGAGTGGCGGCAGGCGGTACGAGTGCCTGCTCGGTCACCTTTGGCACGGTGTTGGCGGCGGCGACGATCGCGCGGAACCCGCTCGACGTGTCTTCGGTAGCAATCCCGCTTTCGGCGATCAGGTCGCTCTTGCTAATCGCGGAGGAGAGCTTGCCGTAGACCTGCATCGCGCCGATCGCGAGAACGATCGCGGCCGCGGCGAGCAGCATCGGCCGCTTCCGGCTGCGGATCGCCTGGCTGATCCGGGAGAAGGCTCCGGGTTTGCGCTCGGCAGGCGCTATCGTGGTAGGAGGGGCCGAGGTCGTCGATGCGTCGATCGAGGCAGCCTCGTCGGCGACAGCCTGCGCCGCGCGACGCGCCGCGGCGATGAAGTCGGCCCGCCGATCGGCGGCTTTCTTCTCCGCCTGCATCGCGGGAGAGATATCGCGGATGGGTACGGTTCCCTTGGCGGAAACCGGGGCAGGTGAGAGTTCGGGTACCCCGGCGCGGAAGGCAACGGTTCGCCCGGTGTTTGGTGCCTCGCTACGGATCGCCGCTGCGACATTTTCGGGGGCAGCAGGCGTCCGTGCCGCGATGCTGGTAGCTTCGATCTCGAGGCGGCTCAGGCGATCGACAACCTGCGACACCGTCTGGCTGACGGATTCGAGTTGCGCACGGGTATTCTGGTCGGTGCCGCCGCTCGTGCTCCGCAGACTGTCGAGGTCGCGCATCAGCCCGCGAATGAGGCTTGAGTCGATTTCGTTGCCAGCAACGACTTCGGAAAGTTCGCTGACGGCCTTGCGCGCTTCGGCACGGGCCCCCGCGATCGATTCCTGCGCCGTGTCGGCGAGCAGCAGTTGCAGCCGGTCGAGGGTCTCTTCCACCTGATGCAGCGCCCCGGCGCGTGGCTTGCTCTGCTCCAGTTCGCTGGCGAGATGGGCGACCTGTGCCTCAAGGTCCGCCAGGGCCTGGCTTTCGCCTTGCGAGCTGGCGACGGTCTCGAGCTGCTTCGCCAGATCGCGGATCTGATTCTCGAGATGATCCGTGCTCGGCGCTGTCGGCTGCTGCTTCTCGGCCACTTCTTGGCGCAGCGCGCCGATTTCCGACTTGA
>JAYTZZ010000248.1:0-2811 GCA_043741595.1 Hyphomicrobiales bacterium
TGAAGAGCAATCCAGTTTTCGCATCTATGCGCAGTATTGCAGTCGCCGCGGCCGCGTTCGTCTCTCTAGCGGGCGGGGCCCAGGCGCAAACGAAGATCGCCGTGATCACGCCCTATCTCGCCCAGCCGGGTACGCAGTTCTATGTTGAAGGCTTCCAGGCTGCTGCCAAGGGCAAAGGCTGGGACGTGAACGTCATCGATACCAAGGGTGACGTCGCCGCAGTGATCAGTCGCATTGAGGACGTGGTCAACCAGAAGGTCGATGCCATCGTCATCAACGTCGACCCATCGCAGGTTAAGGCCGGATTGCAGGCAGCGAAGGACGCCAAGATCCCGGTCTTCGGGATGGATTCGGGCACCGACCCGCTGCTCGCAACCAACGTCACCAGCAACGGCTATGCCATGGCCGCCGAAACCGCGGTCTACGTCGCCAATCGCATTAGCGGCGCCGGCAATGTCGTCATGTTCGTGTTTGATGCCTTCCCGCCTGTCCAGGTGCGTGGCCACATAGCCGACGCTGTCTTTTCCAATTTTCCCGACATCAAGGTACTCCAGCGCGTGACGCCCGACGTGGCCGACGGCGGCATTGTCGACTCTCGCGCCAAAATGGAGGCGATCCTCGCTGCCAATCCGGCGCCCGGCAGCATCAAGGCCGTCTGGGCTGCGTGGGATCAGCCCGCCCTCGGCGCGCTGCAGGCGATCGAGGCCGCCGGTCGGGGCAAGGAAGGCATCGTCATCACTGGCATCGACGCCAACCCGCAGGCGCGTGATGCTATTGCCGCCGGTGGCAGCTTCGAGGCCTCCGTGGCGCAAGATTTTCAGGGCATTGGATCGACCACGGCCGACGCTGTTGCCCGCGTGCTCGCTGGCGAGACCATCAACCAGAGTGTGATCTACGTGCCAACCAAACTCGTCACCCAAGCGAACGCCGCGGAGAAGAAATAGCGCCGTCGGCCAAACATCCCTTGAAACACGCCATCGCAATCGAGGGCGCCCCTCCGAGCGGGATGGGGCGCCTTCATGTTTGTGAGGCGCACGCGTGACTCGCCTCGCTGTGTCTAACGCCTCCAAGGCGTACGAAGGTGTCGACGCACTCCGCACCGCCTCGCTTTCCGTCGCGGCCGGCGAGATCCATGGGCTCATGGGCGAGAACGGCGCCGGCAAGTCGACCCTCATCAAGATCCTCGCCGGCGTGGTGCGCGCCGACAACGTCAACATCACCATCGACGGTCGTCAGGTGACAATTGACAGCCCCAACGCGGCGTTTCGTTTCGGATTGCGCTTCATTCATCAGGAACTCAACGTCGTGCCGACCATCTCGGTCGCCGAGAACATTTTCCTAGGCCGGGCCTATCCACTCCGGCTTGGCGCGTTCGTCGCTTGGGACCGCCTCGCCCTCGCAGCAGATCAGGCGCTTGCCCGGATCGGCGTGTCGCACATCGAACCCGCCACAAAAATGGCGCGGCTCGGTTTCGGCGATCGCATGCTCGTTCGCATCGCCTCGGCGTTTCTCGACAGCGGTGACGCGTCTTCGCGGCTCTATGTCATGGACGAGCCGACCGCCGCACTCACCGCCGACGAGGCGGAACGTCTGTTCCTGGTCCTTCGCGAAATCCGGCAATCGGGCGGTTCGGTGCTTTACGTCTCGCACCGCCTCGACGAGGTGATGGCGCTTTGCGACCGGGTGACAGTGCTCCGTGACGGTGTCACGGTCGCGACCAAAGCTCTCGCCGAGACCTCACATGACGAGATCATTCAGATGATGATCGGGCGGCGCATGGCTGAAGCCTACCCGTCCGTTGTCGCTGCACCTTCAGGTGGGTTGGCTCTTGCGGTGAGCGATCTACAAGGTGCGGGGGTCGGACCGGTGGATCTTGAGATAAGGAAAGGCGAGGTTGTCGGCCTTGCCGGACTATCCGGCGCCGGCCAGCGCGAGGTTTTGCGTTTGTTGATGGGGGCTAATCGGGCGAAAGCCGGAACGATCCGCTTCGGCGACCGCAGGCATCATCCGTTGAGCGTCGCGTCATCGTGGCGGAGCGGCGTCGCGTATATTCCGCCGGAGCGCCGCACCGAGGGGCTGGTTCTTTCAATGACGGTAGCCGAGAACGTGACGCTGCCGCATCTTCGAAGGCAGAGCTTCGGCGGCGCCTTCCTCGCCCGGCGGCGGGAGCGCGCCGTCACCAGCGCCCGCGGCACGATGGTTCGTCTCCGCTCGCGTGGTCCGGGCCAGCGTTGCCATGAACTGAGCGGCGGTAACCAGCAGAAAGTCGCTTTTGCCAAGGCACTCGCCGGCGATCCAAGGATCCTCCTTCTCGACGAGCCGACTCGTGGTGTCGACGTCGGCGCCAAGTTCGACATCTACTCCGTCATCCGCCAGATGAGCGCGACCGGCGTCGCAATGTTGATGGCGTCATCGGATTTTCCCGAGTTGCTCGGGATGTGCGACCGGATCATCGTGATGCGCGCTGGGAGGATTGCCGCTGTTCTCGACGCTGACGGCTTAAGCGAGGAAGCGCTCGTCGCACATTGCTACGGGCGCGAGGCACCTGCCGCCTTAGCCGCAGTAGGAGGTTAGCCGGTTGGTCACGGTCCTCCGACGCTACGGCACGCTGATCGGATTCGCCGGGGTGCTCGTGTTCTTCTGGGCAAATCTGCCCGACACGTTCATGACGGGGCGCAACTGGCTGAACATCACCCAACAGGTGAGCATGCTCACCGTGGTTGCGGCCGGCATGACCATCGTCATGGTGATGGGTGACTTCGACCTCAGCGTCGGATCGATGGCGAGCCTCGCTGGCATCGTCGTCGCCAA
>JAYTZZ010000249.1:0-2803 GCA_043741595.1 Hyphomicrobiales bacterium
CGAACCGGCGGCGATGCCGTTTTGGGGAACAGGGAGATTCCGATGAGCAAGGGAATCAGGATGGCGACCGCCGGTGTGGTCGCCCTTTCATTCGCGTCCGCCATACCGGTGAACGCCGCCGAATTGATGAAGTCCGTCGGTCCCGGCGAAGGCGAAGTCGCGATCATCGCATGGGCCGGCTACATCGAACGCGGCGACAGCGACAAGAACTACGACTGGGTGACCGCATTCGAAAAAGAGACCGGCTGCAAGGTCAGCGTCAAGGTCGCGGGCACGTCCGACGAAATGGTGACGCTGATGAACGGCGGCGGCTTCGATCTCGTCACCGCCTCGGGCGACGCGAGCCTCCGGCTCGTTGCCGGCAACACCGTCCAACCGATCAACGTCGACCTCATCTCGAACTGGAAGAACGTCGACAAGCGTCTGCAGGACGCGGCGTGGCACACCGTCGATGGCATCCACTACGGAACGCCCTATACGTGGGGCCCGAACGTCCTCATGTACAACACCGACGCCTTCAAGGGCGAAGCGCCGAAAAGCTGGAGCGTAGTCTTCGAGGAGCAGAACTTGCCAGACGGCAAGTCGAACAAGGGCCGCGTCCAGGACTACAGCGGCGCCATCTTCATCGCCGACGCCGCACTCTACCTGATGAAGACAAAGCCGGATCTCGGCATCAAGGACCCGTACGAGTTGAACGAAGCGCAGTATACGGCAGTGCTCGATCTCCTCCGCAATCAGCACCCTCTCGTCCAGCGCTACTGGCACGATGCCACCGTGCAGACCGACGACTTCACCAACGAGGGAGTCGTCGCCGCCGGTTCGTGGCCGTATCAGGTAAACCTACTGCAGGGTGCCAAGGCGCCGGTCGCCTCGACCGTCCCCGCGGAAGGCGCCACCGGTTGGGCGGACACCACCATGCTGCACGTCAACGCGCCGCATCCGAACTGCGCATACCTCTGGATGCAGCATTCGCTGGAGCCGAAGGTGCAGGGCGATGTCGCTTCGTGGTTCGGCTCGGTGCCGGCGGTGCCGGCGGCTTGCAAGGGCAACGAGCTCCTGACCGACGACGGCTGCGCACTGAACGGCTTTGACAACTTCGACAAGATCGCTTTCTGGAAGACCCCGATCGGCAAGTGCAAGACGCAGGACACCTGCGTCCCCTACTCCCGCTGGGCGAGCGACTACGTCGCGATCGTCGGGGGACAATGACCTGACGCGATAACGAAGCGGGGCGGCGACGGGCTATGTTCGTGCGATGAGCACCACCAAGCCGGTCGCCGTCTCCTTCAAAGGCGTCGCTCGCCATTTCGGCCCCGTCCGCGCCGTGGACGGCCTGGATCTAGACATCGCACCCGGTGAATTCTTCGCGATGCTGGGACCTTCCGGCTCCGGCAAGACCACCTGCCTCCGCCTCATCGCCGGCTTCGAGCAGCCAACCGCCGGAGAGATTTCCATCTTCGGCGAGCCGGTCGCAGGCGTCCCCTCCTATCGCCGCCCGGTCAACACGGTCTTCCAGGACTACGCCCTCTTCCCGCACATGAACGTGCTCACCAACGTCTGCTACGGGCTGACCGTGCGCGGCATACGCCGCCAAGCGCGCGAGAAGCTCGGCCGCGAGGCACTGGCCCTCGTCAAGTTGTCAGGCATGGAAGCGCGCAAGCCGGCCGAACTCTCCGGCGGCCAGCGCCAGCGGGTAGCGCTTGCTCGCGCGCTGGTCGTGCGGCCGAAGGTGCTTCTTCTCGACGAGCCTCTCGGCGCGCTGGACTTGAAACTCCGCGAAGAGATGCAGGGTGAGCTGAAGAGCCTTCACCGCACGCTCGGCCTCACTTTCGTTTTTGTCACCCACGATCAGGGCGAGGCTCTGTCGATGGCCGACCGAGTCGCAGTCTTCAAGGACGGACGCATCGTTCAGGTTGGCTCGCCGGAGGAAATCTACGAACGGCCGCGCACCCGTTTCGTCGCCGATTTCGTCGGTAGCTCCAACGTCATCGAGCCTGAAACCACGCGCTCGTGGATTGGTGAGTCACGCGCTGCGAGTCTGAGGCCGGAGAAGATCGCGGTTCTCACGAACGGTGCCTCGGCTCCTGACGGCGCCGTGGTCGTCGAGGGAACGATCGACGAGGTGCTCTATCAGGGCGCGGTCAAGCGCATCGAGTTGACCACGGCCAATGGCCGGTTGATCGCCGCTGTCCCTTCCCATTCCGGCGGCAACGCCGGCGAAGGCGCAAAAGTCCGCCTCGCCTTCGCACGCGACGCCCTCCACCTGATGGACGGGCCATGACCGTCGCCACCATCGAGATCAGCGCGCCGCGGGAAAGCATTCTCCGCCGCATTTCGGACGTGCTCACCACGCGCCACGGCTTCTATCTGCTCTTGCTGTTGATCCCGCCCCTGCTCTGGCTCGGCGTCGTCTACCTCGGCTCCCTCTTCGCGCTGCTCGCCGAGAGCTTCTTCTCGATAGACGATTTCTCCGGCGTCGTCGTTCGCGAGCCGACGCTCAAGACCTATGGCGAACTCCTGAGACCCGCGAACTTCGACATCATCGTCCGGACAGTCTCGATCGCAACCGTGGTCACGCTGCTTGCCATCGTCATCGCCTTCCCGATCGCCTACTACGCCGCCCGCTACGCGCGCGGCCGCATGAAGGCAGCGTTCTACCTCGCGGTGATGATGCCGCTCTGGTCGAGCTATCTCGTCAAGGTCTACGCATGGAAGCTGCTGCTGGCGAAGGAAGGCGTCATCGGTTGGGTGATGGAGAAGATTCACGCCACCCCACTCCTCGATGCGCTCCTCGCCATGCCCA
>JAYTZZ010000250.1:0-14800 GCA_043741595.1 Hyphomicrobiales bacterium
GTCGGCAGAAAGGGAACGCCCGCCGGAACCGAGAAGACGCGCGGGCCTTCGCGCTTTATCATCGCCGTCAGGCGGCGCTGTCGGCGATGGTCAGTTCCGCTTCGCCGATGGCCTCGGGCGTGCCGATGTGGAGCCACAGGCCGTCAAGACGCACGCCGAACAGGCGCCCCGCCTCCATCGCCCGGTCGAACAGGAGATTGAGCGAGAAGGCGTCGGGCAGGGTGTTAGCGAAAAGCCGCGGGTGGAGGATGGCGGCGCCTGCGTACACGAAGGGAACGACCTCGCGCTCGCCCCGACGAGCGAGCCGGCCCGCAGGGTCCATGCGGAAGTCGCCGCGCCCGCTGTAGCCGATGGTTCTGACAGTCGAGGCGACGAGAAGCAGCGCGTCCATGTCGCTGTCGCGCCAGCCGGAGGAGAGCCAGTCGAGATTGGGACGCGCACCCTCGATCCAGAACGAGTCCGAGTTCAGCAGGTAGAACGGCTCAGTCCCGAAATGCGCCAGTGCCTTGGCAACGCCGCCGCCGGTATCAAGCAACTTCTGGCGCTCGTCGGAGACGACAATTGTCGGACGGCGGCGCTGGCCGACGTGCACGCTTACGAGATCGGCGAGATAGTGGACGTTGACCACCGCCTCGACGACGCCGGCGCGCTCAAGCCGGTCGAGCCCGTGATCGATGAGAGCACGCCCGGCGACCTCGATCAGGGGCTTCGGCGTGGTGGCGGTGATCGGACGCATCCGCTTGCCAAGGCCAGCGGCGAGGATCATGGCGCGCTTCGGCTTGCTCGGCTTCTCGGCGATCATTTCGGGCGCCTGATTTATGGAGGCAGATGTCTCTCATACCAGACGGCGAGAGGGGAAAGAACCGGATGCGCCAAGGAGCGGGCAAGATATGCACGGAGTCGTGGCAAGTGTTTGACGTATATCGGGTTTCCGACACCGGCGAGGCGGGCGAACGCTCCCATGTTCTTGAAATTGCGGAGCGTCGCGCAGATGGCGAAGGCGGCGGCAAAGGAATCGGTGTCGAAGGCGGGATTGGCGGCGCGGCGGTGCGCGATGTAGTGGCCGGCAAGTTCCTCTTCCAAACTCGGCGAAATGGTGACGCGCGCGTCCTGACAAAGCGAGGCGACGTCGTAGGCGGCAGGGCCCCAGAACATGTCCTGAAAGTCGATGAATCCGACACGGGCGATGCCGGAGCGTTCCGGCAACCAGAACAGATTCGGCGACTGAACGTCGAACAATACCCAGCTCTGTTCGCTTGCTTGAAGCCGTTCATCCAGTGCGCGCCAGATCGTCATTAGATCGGCGCGTGCTTCGTCGTCGAGCGGACGACCCGTCGCAAGAGACGCATACCAATCGGCGAAGATGCCGACCTCCGCTAACAGGGCCTCGCCGGAAAGGCGTGGCAACGAATACTGAGTGCCATCGGGAAGCGGCAGCGCCCGCGGGCGTTCCTCGTTGTGGATCGCTGCCAGGGCCTCCAACGCAGGGCGGTAGCGGTCGGCGACCGGTGCCCAGTCGCTGATCACACCCTCGTTTCCGAAATCCTCCAGAAGCAGAAGTCCAGAAACCACGTCGGCAGCGTAGATTTCTGGAGCCGACAGCCCAGCAGCGAGGAGCGCGACGTCCACGGCGACGAAGGTGCGTCCGTCCTGGGCGCGGAACGGCGAACGCGGATCGCCCACGGTCAGCCGGCCACGCGCGGGCCAATCCATGAGAACGGCCGTGCGCGCGCCATCGCGGATGCGCTCGTAGGTGCGGGTGGAGGCGTCACCCTGCAGGTAGCGGCGGGCGGCGCCCGGCCAGCCCGAACGGTCCAAAAACGCCCGCGCAGCTCGGCTCCGCGCCAGGCGCCCCGTCAGCGGGCCGTTCCCGGTGACTGTTACCCGCCGTCCGCTGCCGGCCATCGCGAAGGCGATGTTCAGACGAACCTGAGGCAAACGGTCCCCTCCCCGCTCCGGCCATTCGACCAGTACCGCATTGTCCTCGGTGGCCTCGGCGAAGCCGATCTCGTCGAGTTCGTCGGCAGTGGAAGTCCGGTAGAGGTCGAAATGCGCGACCGTCAGGCGGCCCGCGGAGTAGGTCTGCACGAGGGTGAACGTCGGGCTCGGGACTTCCAGGGCCGGGTCGTCGGCGAGTGCCCGGATGAGCGCGCGGGCGAAGGTCGTCTTGCCGGCGCCGAGGCCGCCAGAAAGCGCCACCACGTCGCCAGTCCTGAGGCCTGCGGCCACGTCCTCGGCGAAGGCGGCGGTAGCCGCCTCGTCGGGTAGTTCAATGATGTGGAGAGCTTCTTCGCTGGTTTGCACGCCGGCCAGAGTTCACGCGGCGGCTACTGCGTCAAGCGCCGGGCGGATCGGCAGGCGCACCTTAGCGGTTGTGCCTCTGCCTTCTTCCGAGGCGATTTCGACAGTGCCGCCATGAAGGGCAACAAAGCTCTTCACGATCGACAGGCCGAGGCCGACGCCGCCGCGTGACGACCCGCGCGACAGGCTGGCAAAGCGGTCGAAGACCGAATCGATGAAGCCCGTGGGTATGCCGGCGCCATCATCGACGATAGTGAATTCGATGAAGCCGTTGACGCGGGCGGCGGAGAGGCTGATCCAGCCGCCTTCGCGCGAGAACGCGATGGCATTAGATAACAGATTGTACAGAATCTGGCGGACGCGCTTGTCGTCGGCGACGAGGCCGCCGACATCTGGGGCGATTGAGGTTTCCAGCCGAATGCGGGTTTCGTCGAGACGTTCCTGCACACTCTCGATCGCTGCCGCCACCGTCGCCCGCACATCGACCTCGCCGAGGTCGAGGCCCATAATGCCGGCATCGATGGTGGTGAGATCGAGGATGTCGTTGACGATGGCGAGAAGCGACGCACTCGACGACATGATGTAGCCGGTGTACTCGCGCTGCTTGGCGTTGAGCGGACCGATGCGCGCGTCGGTCATGAGTTGGGCGAAGCCAATGATGTTGGTGAGCGGCGAGCGCAGTTCGTACGACACGTGGTGGATAAAGGCGTTCTTCAAGCTGTCGGAAGCCTCAAGGGCCTCGTTGCGCTCGACGAGGGCGCGCTCGACCTGAACCGAGTCGGTGACGTCGACGAACGTCACCATCGTCTGGCCGTCGGGGAGAGGCACCGTCGCGTAGTCGACGACGCGACCATCAGGCTGCTCCATGCGCCCCGAGATCGAAGCACGGTTCTCGTCGAGGCCGGCGACGCAGGCGGTGAAGCGCCGCCACATGGCCTCGTCGTCGCCGGGCCGGCGGCAGGCGGCGACGATCTCCGAAACGTGCGGGCGCTTCACCAGGAAGACCGGATCGAGGTGCCATACGGCTGCAAATGACGGATTGTGAAGGCGAATTCGCCCGTCGGAGCCGAACACCGCGACGCCTTCGGCAAGGTGATCCAGGGTCGCACCCTGCACGCTGACGAGGGCGTTGTAGCGGCTTTCGAGATCGAGGCGCTCGGTAACGTTCTCATATACCCACGTCGCGCCGCCTTGCGGATGCGGGTTGGCGATGACCCGGAGCGTCTGCCCATCGGGCATGTGCCACCACTGCTCACGCGCCTCCAGCGAGCGGTACGCGGCGAACAGATCGGCTCGCCAGCTGCGATAGTCGGCCTGCTCGGGAAGTTTTCTGGCAGCCCGCAGCCGATCGAGGATGGCAGCTTCTTCAGGCGCCGATTCGAGGAAACCGGCGTCGAGATCGAAGAGCGCACGATAGGCGGCGTTGTATGATTTCAGGCGGCGGTCCGGTCCGAAGATTGCGACGGCGGTCTGCAACTGATCGAGCGTGCGCGCGTTGAAGTCGACCTCGCGGCGAAGCGCTGCCTGCGCTGCTTCCACCTCGGTCACGTCGACAGCAATGCCGGCACTGCCGCCTTGCGATGCAATGTCGGCGACATCGAAGATGCGCCTGGAGCCGGCGACGATTGCAGAGAGGCGCTTGGTGAATACGGGTTCGTCGGCGTGTGTTTCGACAATTGCATTGCGGCCATTGGTGTCGAGAAGCTCGAGACCGTGGGCGACAGCTTCCACATCGTCCTTGGCCTCGACGGCGGCAGCGTATGCGGCGTTGACCCAGACCAGGACGCCCTTCTCGTCGCGAAGCCAGATCGGCATAGGTGCCGAGGCCAGCATGGCGCGCGTCGTTTCGACCTCGGTGGCGAGTAGATCGTGACGGGCCTCGATCTCGGCGCGGGCGAGTCGCTCGCCGGTCAGATCACGGAATCTCGCGACCGCCGAGGTGCCGACGGTACGGCCGCGGACCTCAATGAGGCGGTTGCCACGCGTGGTCACAACCTGTTGAAAATGCTCGCCTTTATCCCTTAGCCGAGCGACGAGTTGATCGAGACGATGGGCCGAATCGGCCCTCAGCCAGGCGCTGAAATTGAGGAACATGGCGCGGTCGGCGGGCGCACCGGCGGAGGGGGGCAATGCGCCGGCGACGAGCGGCCGCTCGCCGGGAGCGCCCCACGCCACCAGCCGCTGGTCTTCCTCGTTGACGAGAGCCTCGGCGCGATCGGCGGAGAATCGTAAATCGCCGACCAGCAGACGCAGACGCGCGTTCTCCGCCTCGGTACGGTTGCGCGCGCGGATGAGCTGGATCGCACTCAGCACAGAAAAAATTACGGCGCCGAGGAGCGCCGACATGAGAACGATCTGACCAGTTTCAAGTTTGTCGTTGAAGATGCCGAGCGACACTTGAGCGTCGGCGGTAGCGGGCACTGCGGCGATAAAGAGAACGGCGTGTCCGGTTCTCAGAATCGCTTTCGCGTTCCTGACATGCCACCGCATGCAGAGGACCCTTCGTCCTTGTCCCTATACTCATGGGGTGACTTCGACCGCGACTCTCGGCAGCCCGCTCGCCTTCGCGAATCACCAACATGTATAGCGGGTCAGCGAATCCGCATGAAGCGGCATGTGGCCGAAAAATCTCTTGCTGTTGCGAAGATACTACGCTCGCTTAGTACCGGTAGTGGTCGGGCTTGTACGGACCACTAGGACTCACGCCGATGTACTCCGACTGACGCTCGTTGAGTTCCGTCAGCGTGGCGCCGATTTTCGCAAGATGCAGACGCGCGACTTTTTCATCGAGCGCCTTCGGCAGCGTGTAGACCGCGCGCTTGTATTTGTCCTGCCGCGTGAAGAGTTCGATCTGCGCCAGCGTCTGATTGGTGAAGCTCGCCGACATGACGAAGCTCGGATGACCCATTGCGTTGCCGAGATTGACGAGACGACCTTCCGAGAGAAGCACGATGCGCTTGCCATCGGGGAACTCGATTTCGTCAACCTGCGGCTTGACGTTGTGCCACTTCTGATTCCTGAGCGCGCCCACCTGAATCTCGGAATCGAAGTGCCCGATGTTACAGACAATGGCGCGGTGCTTCATCTTGCGCATGTGTTCGATGGTGATGACGTCGACATTGCCGGTGGCAGTGACGAAGATGTCGGCGCGCGGCGCGGCGTCATCCATGGTGACGACTTCGTAGCCCTCCATTGCCGCCTGCAGCGCGCAGATCGGGTCGATTTCGGAGACCATTACGCGGGCGCCTGCCTGGCGTAGCGAAGCGGCGGAACCCTTGCCGACATCGCCGAAGCCGGCGACCATCGCGACCTTGCCCGCCATCATGACGTCGGTGCCGCGGCGAATGCCATCAACGAGGCTCTCGCGACAGCCGTAGAGATTATCGAACTTGGACTTGGTGACCGAGTCGTTGACGTTGATCGCCGGGAACAAAAGCGTGCCCTTCTTCTGCATCTCATAGAGTCGGTGAACGCCCGTGGTCGTCTCTTCTGTGACGCCGCGAATATTCTTGGCGATAGCCGAATAGAATCCGGGCTTCGTCTTCAGCCGCGTCTTGATCGCAGCGAAGAGGACTTCTTCTTCCTCGTTGCCCGCATGATCGAGAAACGCGACATCGCCTTCCTCGGCACGCTTGCCGAGATGGACGAGAACCGTGGCGTCACCGCCGTCGTCGAGAATCATGTTGGGCGTGCCGCCGTCGGCCCACTCGAAAATCTTGTGGGTGTATTCCCAATAGGCGACGAGGCTCTCGCCTTTGATGGCAAAGACCGGCGTGCCGGCGGCGGCGATCGCCGCGGCGGCGTGGTCCTGCGTCGAGTAGATGTTGCACGAGGCCCAGCGGACGTCGGCGCCGAGCGCCTTCAGGGTCTCGATGAGCACCGCCGTCTGGATCGTCATATGAAGAGAGCCGGCGACGCGGGCGCCCTTCAGCGGCTTGGTCGGCCCGAACTCCTCGCGGGTCGCCATGAGGCCCGGCATCTCGGTCTCGGCGAGCGAGATTTCCTTGCGCCCCCAGTCGGCGAGGCCGACGTCCTTGACGACATAGTCCGAAAACGCAGGCATGAGTTCTCCTGAATATCCCCGAAAAGGCTCGGGATCGGCCGCTTGACGGTCTTATAGCCACCGCCTTGAACAGAAGCAATAAGGATATAAAGATTTGTTTATGTCATTGCTTTGCGGCTGATCACCTCATCGGCGGCGCGGACCCCGGTGAGGTAGGCACCGTGAGCGGTCGAATAGTCGGCCACTGACGACGCCTCGCCGGCAAAGAATATCCTGCCTTCGACTGCCCTCGCGAGCGTTGCGCGGTCGTCGGCCCTGCCCGGCAGCGCGTAGGAATATGACCCACGGGCCAAGGGATCCGCGGCCCACGCATGAAACCCTATCGCCCTCACCCGCTTGGCGAAGTCGTTTCCGAATAGCGCGACGAGTTCCGCGACCGCGAAATCCATGAAGGCAGCTTCGCCACCGGCTTCAAGGTCCGCCGCAAGCCGGCCGCCAAAATACGCCTCGATCTCGGGTCGCCCGAATGGTCGGAAATGATAGGCGCCGGTTGCTGTGCGATCCATATGCGCAAAGGTGTGGCTCTCATCCCTGAATTCTTCGGCGCCGGCGAGCGACAGGAACAGTTTGTCGGCGAGGCCCAGCGGCAATCCCGCCGCGGCTTCAGTCTTCTCCGGCAAAGCCGGCAAGAAGAGAGACTCGTTTTCCGCGATCAGATTGCTCGGCAGCGTTACGATAACGGTGTCGGCAACGATGGGGCCCAATGCGGTTTCGACACGCAACCGCTTCCCGCGACGATCAAATCCGTTGCACCGGGCATGACAACCGCACCGGCAATCCGGCTCCGTACCCGGCAACCACCGTTCCGTAACCCTCGACGATGCGCCAGTTGACGCCTGTGTCGTCGTAACGCGCAAGATCGCGGGCGGAGATGCGGTCGAGTTCAGCACCGCTATAGAACGTGCTGACGGCGTTGATCAACGGGTTCCAGCGCTCGTCAGACTCGACGAAGGTTGACGCAACGCGGTCCGCTTCGCCGTAAGAGAAAGCATCCACGCGCGCTCGAAACCAACCGATCGCTTCGCCGAACGCCGCCTGATCCGGAGACGGGGCACCACGCGGCAGCGCCGGCCGCGACCAGGGCGGTGGCGTGCTGTCGATCGTGTATCCCTCGGCTTCGGCCACGGTGCGCCACGGGTTGTGATCCGCCGAGTGGAGCCAGCCGCAGCCGAGGTCGATCGGGAAACCTGCGGCCGTACTGACAGTCCACGCGCGGCCGCCGAGGCGATCCCGCGCTTCCACGAGAAGCACGTCGATGCCTGCGTCTCGGAGTTTCCGCGTGGTCGCGATACCCGCAGCGCCACCGCCAATCACCACCGCTTCGAAATCGCCTTTCGGCATTCCCGTGCCACCCCGGTGAACGCGGCCTTACTCTTCCTCGCCAAAGCGTGAGGCGACCAGTTCGACAAGGGCGGCGAGAGCTGCTGCCGCCTCCGGCCCTTCGGCGGTGACGTGAATGGTCGAGCCCGGTCCGGCGGACAACATCATGAGCCCCATGATCGACGTGCCGCCCACGGTCGTCAGGTCCTTGGAGACGGTGATGGTTGCGTCGAAGCCCTCGGCGCAGCGGACGAAGTGAGCCGACGCACGAGCGTGCAGGCCCTTCTTGTTGACGATGGGTATATCCTGCGAGAGCGGCGAAGCGTGTGGTGGCGCGGACCCAGCGTCGGTCATGGGCGGTCGGCTACTTGCCGTTCAGAACCTGGCTGGCGACGTTGATATACTTGCGCCCGGCGTCCTGCGCGTCGTCGATCGCCTCGGAGAGCGGCTTCTCGCCGCGAATGCTGGCGAGCTTGATGAGCATGGGCAGGTTGACACCGGCAACGACCTCGACCTTGCCCGGCGCCATGACGGAGATTGCGAGGTTCGACGGCGTACCGCCGAACATGTCGGTGAGGACGATCACGCCGGAGCCGGCGTTGACCTTCTGAACCGCGTCGAGAATGTCCTGCCGGCGTCTTTCCACGTCGTCTTCCGGACCGATGGAGACCGTCTCTATGTGCGATTGAACGCCGACAACATGCTCCAACGCCGCGCGAAACTCGATGGCAAGGCGCCCGTGGGTGACGAGGACAAGTCCGATCATCGACCTTCTTTCACGGGCGGAGACTGCAGTAAACCGGCCCAGTCGGCCGGCAGCGGGGCACATCTTGACCAATCGTTATTGCAACGCAAGAGGCTTCTGAAAGGCCAGTTATTACCGTACGTTAGTGAGGTATCGCACGCCCTTGGCGATGCAGGGCCGCCTTGACCCGAGCGGCGCCATCGTGGGCGCCGGTGGCGACGAAAATACGCGCTACGGCGATGCCCTCGAGGACAACGCGACTTTCGTCCTCGCTCGGCAGTCGCGGGCATTGTTCGAGTGGCAAAAGATCGACGACGAGGTCGACAGCGACCGGCGAAACATACGGCCGCTCCATGATGCCGACGCCCCGTATCTCCATCTTGCCGGCGATCGCTTGCGGCACCGACGCGACGAGCCGGCCGCCTTCGGCAGCGAGGTGTGCGCGATCGTCGGCGACCAGGTGAGCACCAGCCGGATTGCCGTCGAGAAGCGACAAAAGAAGGGACGACTTGCCGCTGCCGGACGCTCCTCGAATCAGAATGCCATGACGGCCGAGACGAGCGACGCTGGCGTGAACCGTATCTTGCACGGTCATCGACGCGTCACGCCGCCGGCAGCCGCACGGTGAAGCGCGCGCCGAGAATGACCGGCGGCTCGCCGGGATCCTTGCTCGGGCGGCTGCGGTTCTCCGCCCAGATGCGGCCCTTGTGGCCCTCGACGATCTGTTTGGAGATTGACAGGCCTAACCCCGAGTTTTGGCCGAACGCCTCGGCGCCGGCGTCCGCGCGGTCGGTGTAGAAGCGCTCGAAAATGCGCTCGAACTGATCAGGGCGGATGCCAGGACCGTCATCCTCGATCACCACTTCGACGCCGTCCTTGCGCGGACGGGCGATGATGCGCACGACCCCGTCCTTGCGGCAGAACGAGCGGGCGTTGTCGATAAGGTTGTTGAAGACCTGACCGAGACGACTGTCATGGCCGATGACGAAATAGACGCCGGGGCTGGCCTCGGCAAATTCAAGCCTGATTTCCGGCCCGTCCATGGGACCGCTGTCGCGGACGATTCCAACGACCGTCGTCAGCAATTGGCGCATATCGACGGGCGTGGCGTCCTGACGCCCAAGTTCGGCGTCGAGGCGCGAGGCGTCGGAGATGTCGCTGATCAGGCGATCGAGGCGACGGATGTCGTGCTGGATGATGCCGGTGAGGCGGGCCTTGGCGTCATCGGTCCTCGCCAGTGGCAAGGTTTCGACAGCGCTCCGCAGCGAAGTCAGCGGGTTCTTGATTTCATGGGCGACGTCGGCGGCGAAGCTCTCGATCGCGTCAATGCGATCATACAGCGCGCCGGTCATCTCACGGAGCGCCTGACTGAGATGGCCGATCTCGTCGCGGCGATTGCTGAAGTCTGGAATCTCGGGGCGAGAGCGGACGCGAACGCGAACACGATCGGCTGCGTCAGCGAGGCGGCGGAGCGGAGCGGCGATGGTGCCGGCGAGCAGGATAGAGAGCAGAACGGTGACGCCGGCGGCGACCAGAAACACGCGGACGATTGCCAGACGCTCGGCGTGAACGATGTCGTCGATGTCGCCACCCTGCGTCGACAGGAGCAAGGCCCCGTGCACCGAGCGGTAGCGCTGGATGGGCACGGCGACGGAAACGATCAACTCGCCTTTGTCGTTGATGCGGACGATTGTCGTTGACTCGTCGTTCGTGCCGCTCAGCGCCGCGGCCACTTCCTCGTAGCCGCGCCCGTTGGCGCCGCCTAGTTCCCGATACAGCGGCAGATCGCGGCTGGAGAGCCAAAGATTGAAGCGCCGCCAGATGTCTTCGATCCACGACTTCGACTGGCTATCGGGGGCTGGCAGGTCGAAGGCCAGAATCTGGTTGCCGGAATCGAGATGACGCGAGTCGACGATGAGCGTGCCGTCGCGATCGTAGATGCGCGCGCGCGTCCGCGTCGGCGAAATCAAGCGACGGAGAACAGGCGCAACCTTCTCTGGATTGATGGAAAATTCAGTGCCTTCGAACGTGTCGTCGAGTGGCGAGAGGCTCTGTCCGGCCTGCAGCTCCAAAAGCTTGTCCGGGTCGACGCTGAGGGTGTCGGTGTCGACCGTGGCCGAAGCAGCAATAGCGCCGGCGATGATCTCTCCCTGCGTGCGGAGACTCGATACGCGCGCTTCAATCAGCCCCGCGCGGAACTGATTGAGAAGCAGGATGCCGGAGACGAGGACAATCAGCGCGGCGAGGTTGAGGACGACGATGCGGCGGGTGAGGCTGGTGAAGACGTGGATGGTGGAAAAAATCGACAGCACGCCGAGGGCGCGACGGAAAACGCCGGAGCGCCGGCCGGAATCTTCGGCGTCGGTCAGGGGGCGTTCGTCAATTCCGGCTGCCATCATTGTCTCTCAGAACCCGACCTTTCCGGTCAGTCTTCCTTGAAACGGTAGCCAACGCCGTAGAGCGTCTCGATCATGTCGAAATCGGTATCGACGGCTTTGAACTTCTTGCGCAGGCGCTTGATGTGGCTGTCGATGGTCCGGTCGTCGACATAGACCTGATCGTCGTAGGCGGCATCCATCAGCGCGTTGCGGCTCTTGACCACGCCGGGTCGGTGGGCGAGGGCGAAGAGGATGAGGAACTCGGTGACGGTGAGCGTCACCGGCAGCGTCTTCCACGTGCAGGTGTGACGCTCCTGATCCATCGACAGCGCGCCGCGATCGAGCACACGCGCGGCTGTCGCCTCTTCGCCCTTCTTGTCGGCCGGGTCGCGTACCTGGAAGCGGCGGAGTACTGCCTTGACGCGTTCGACGAGGAGGCGCTGGGAGAACGGCTTCTTGATGAAATCGTCGGCGCCCATCTTGAGTCCGAACAATTCGTCGATCTCGTCATCCTTCGACGTCAGGAAGATTACCGGCAGGTCGGTCTTTTGACGGAGCCGCCGCAAAAGCTCCATGCCGTCCATGCGCGGCATCTTGATGTCGAGGATGGCGAGGTCTGGCATGGACGCCTCCAGGCCATCGAGGGCCGAGGCTCCGTCGGTGTAGGTCTGGACGCGATAGCCCTCTGACTCGAGCGCAATCGAGACCGAGGTGAGGATATTTCGATCGTCGTCGACAAGGGCGATCGTCGGCATCCGGTACTCTCCAATCGTCGTTGGACCGCGCCAAAAGGGGCGAAAGGCGGGAATACCGCGTTTGCCGTCCCAATGCGCATGAATTGTGGCAGACCCTACCGGATTCCCAGAGAAAGCGCCAATTTCCCGCCAAAACAAAAAGGCCCGGGAACCGGTCCCGGGCCTTTCCGATATTGGTGGTGTCGCCGGACCTACGCGGTAGCCTCGGCCTTTTCCTGCCTGATTTCCTGGCCGGTCTGCTGATCGACGACCTTCATCGACAGGCGGACCTTGCCGCGCTCGTCGAAGCCCAGGAGCTTCACCCAGACCTTGTCGCCTTCCTTGACGACGTCGGTCGTCTTGGCGACGCGGCCCTGAGCCAGTTGCGAGATGTGGACGAGGCCATCCTTGGCGCCGAAGAAATTGACGAAGGCGCCAAAGTCAGCAGCCTTCACCACGGTGCCCTGGTAGATCGTGCCGACCTCGGGGTCGGAGGCGATCGACTTGATCCAGTTCAGCGCCGCCGTGATCGCCTTGCCGTCGGCAGAGGAGACCTTGACCATGCCGTCGTCGGAGATGTCGATCTTGGCGCCGGTCTTCTCGACGATCTCGCGGATGACCTTGCCGCCGGTGCCGATGACTTCCCGGATCTTGTCGGTCGGGATCTGAATGACCTCGATGCGCGGGGCGTACTCGCCGAGTTCATGACGGGCTTCCGGCAAGGCCTTGGCCATCTCGCCGAGGATGTGCAGGCGGCCGCCCTTGGCCTGATCGAGGGCGATCCGCATGATTTCCTCGGTGATGCCCTGGATCTTGATGTCCATCTGCAGCGAGGTGATGCCTTCCTTGGTCCCGGCGACCTTGAAATCCATGTCGCCAAGATGATCCTCGTCGCCGAGGATGTCGGAGAGGACCGCGAACTTGGCGTCCTCTTCCTTGATGAGGCCCATGGCGATACCGGCAACCGGCCGCTTCAGCGGCACACCGGCGTCCATCAGCGACAGGGAGGTTCCGCACACCGTCGCCATTGACGACGAACCGTTCGACTCGGTGATCTCCGAGACGACGCGGAGCGTGTACGGGAACTCATGGTGCGGCGGCAGCATCGGGTGGATCGCGCGCCACGCCAGTTTGCCGTGGCCGATTTCGCGGCGGCCGGGCGAACCCATGCGGCCGGTCTCGCCGACCGAATAGGGCGGGAAGTTGTAGTGGAGGAGGAACGTCTCTTTGTAGGTCCCCTGCAGCGCATCGACGTACTGCTCGTCGTCGCCGGTGCCGAGCGTCGCTACGCAGAGTGCCTGCGTCTCGCCGCGGGTGAAGAGCGCCGAACCGTGGGTGCGCGGCAGGACGCCGACTTCGGCGACGATCTGGCGAACCGTCTTCAGGTCGCGGCCGTCGATGCGCGTGCCCTTGGCGATGATGTCGCCGCGGACGATAGCCTTCTCGAGCTTCTTGAACATCTCGCCCAGCAGCTGCGGCGTCGGCGCGTCGGTGGCGCCGGCCGGGGCAAACGTCTCGACCACAAGCTTCTTGATCGCCTCGATAGCGTCGTGGCGCTCGGTCTTGTTGACATGGGCGTACGCGGCGCGGAGACCCTGCTCGGCGAGCCCCTTGACCTTGGCGTAGAGCGCCGAGTGGTCGGGGATGTTGACCGGACGCGGCTCCTTCGCCGCTTTCTCCGCGAGCTTGATGATCGCGTCGATGATCGGCTGGAAACCGGCGTGGCCGAACATGACCGCGCCGAGCATCACATCCTCGGTCAATTCACCGGCCTCGGATTCGACCATCAGCACCGCGTCGCCTGTGCCGGCGACGACGAGATCGAGCTTCGATTCCGCCAGGCTGTCGATGAGCGGGTTCAGGACGTACTGGCCGCCGACGTAGCCGACGCGCGCGGCGCCGATCGGGCCCATGAAGGGCACGCCGGAGAGGGTCAGCGCGGCGGAAGCCGCGACCATCGCGACGATATCGGGATCGTTCTCTAGGTCATGCGACAGCACGGTCGCGACAACCTGGGTCTCGTTTCTGTAGCCCGCCGCGAAGAGCGGACGAATCGGACGATCGATCAGGCGCGAGGTCAGCGTTTCCTTCTCGGTCGGCCGGCCTTCACGTTTGAAGTAGCCGCCCGGGATCTTGCCGGCGGCGAAGGTCTTTTCCTGATAGTGGACGGTGAGCGGGAAGAAATCGATCCCCGGCTTCTCCACCCTGGCGCCGACGACAGTGCAGAGCACCGAAGTCTCGCCGTAGGTGGCGAGCACAGCGCCGTCAGCCTGGCGGGCGAGCCTGCCGGTTTCCAGAACCAGTTGCCGTCCAGCCCATTCAATCTCGACGCGTTGGATGTCGAACATGGCATTTCCTTTCGTGCGTCATCAGACGCAAATTGCGGAAGCAACGTGGCCATGGGCAAGACGGCGAGACGCTCTCAGAAAACGAGAAAGCGTCCGGCGATCCTGCCATGGCCCATTTGCTGTCCCCGCATGATTTTCGCGACGGCCCCATGCCGCCGCGCGGACAACTTTCAGCTTGCGCGTATGCGCAGGCCCTAACGCCGCAAACCGAGGCGCTCGATGATCGAGCGGTAGCGCTCGCCATCTGTCTTTTCGAGATAGTCGAGGAGGCTGCGCCGCTGGCTAACCATCTTGAGCAGGCCACGCCGGGAGTGATTGTCTTTGAGGTGACCCTTGAAGTGCTCGGTCAGGTTGGCGATCCGTTCGGAGAGGATCGCGACCTGAACCTCCGGTGAGCCGGTATCCTTGGCGCCGGTGGCGTATTCCTTGATCAATGCTTGCTTGCGATCGGCTGTGATCGACATCGGAATTTCCTTTTCGGTCTGATGTGATCCCACGACCAGCGGCCAGGGCCGGGATGTCGTCCAGCGCGGTCGGTATCGGAGAGCGTTCGCCTTATGGTTGAACCGGCGGGCGAAAGCGAGCGCAATATGGCGGAAAGGCCGGACGATTGCCAGAGAAAAGGGCAATCGCGCTAAGCCATTGACGCATAACGTCTTTACTTCCTGAACACGCGCTTCGGGTGGAACGCGCCTTCGGCGATCTCGCCAATGGCGATGGTCTCGCCGCCGTGCGTGGCATTGGCGACGCCGGCGCTGATCGGCGCATCGCGGCCGCGGATAAGCACCGACTGGCCGCGCCCGATCCGCGCCGCATCGGCGGCGGCGACGGCGATCTCCGGCAGGCCGGTCAATGCGAGACCGATCGGGGAAAGGAAGCGCTCCAGCGATTGCGCATCGCCCGCCTCGCGA
>JAYTZZ010000251.1:0-2796 GCA_043741595.1 Hyphomicrobiales bacterium
ACGCCGGCGCTCGTGGTTGCGTTCAGCGCCCGTCCGTCGACGAAGGCGCCCGTCTCGGCGAACCTGTGGCGCACGCGCTCGGCGATGACGTAGGCCGCCTCGATGGTGGCTCCGGGGAGCACGACGCAGAACTCCTCGCCGCCGTAGCGGCCGAAGAGGTCGTTCGGTCGCAGCACGGTCCGGGTCGTCTCGGCGAACGCGCGCAACACGTCGTCGCCGACATCATGACCGAATGTGTCGTTGATCCACTTGAAGCGGTCGAGGTCGAACATGATCAGCGAGAACGACCTTCCCTCCGCCTGGCAGCGGTGCAGGATCCGCTCTGCGCTCTCGAGGAAGGCACCACGGTTGGCGATACCGGTCAGCGAGTCATTACGCGAGGCGATGATGTGGCGGCGCTCGCTCCGCTCCTTGGACATCAGCACCATGAAGACCGACGTGCCGATGGCGTAAATCAGAGTTTCGAAGTGGATGACGGAGAACAAGCTCGAGAGCGGCCGTATGACGCTAGTCGGGGCGCCTCCGGTGAGCGTGTCAAAGACGCCGCCGAGGAAGATGAAAGCGTGCAACACGAAAAATCCGGCGAGTGGCCACCGGGCGGCCAGCTGTTCAGTGCGGCCTCGCCAAAGTTCGATCGCGGCCAATGACAGGTAGACGACCCAGACGGCGCAAGCCGCGATGGTTCCCGGGACCTCAGGACCGCCGGGAAAGGGGATAGCGCCGGCGGCGAGCCAAGCAGCAGGTCCGACGCACAGAAGCAGCAGCATCGGCTCGCGATGGTTGAATTGCCTGACCCCGCCCAGGACCAGAACAGGAGCAATCGTCGTCGCGCCGACAGCGATCGCGGTCACCACAGTATTTGCGCTGGCCAGGCCAAACGCCAACAGCCCGATGCCGAGGGAATAGACGAAGCTTGCGCCGGCCCACCAGAGCAAAGCGGGTGCGCGAATCTGGATCCAGGCGACGAAGATCAGGAGACCGCTTGCGGCAGTCAGGAAGCTGCCGGCCGCCATCAAGGTAAAGCCGTCGAGGTTCATCCGTCCGCAATCGTCCTGTCGGCCGCGTCCGGCCTCGTGAAAAATCAGGATGACAATGGTCGCGAGACGTTACGAACCCATGTCGGCCGCCGGGCCCGTTTCGGAAGCGCGTTTAGGGAAGCGTTTACTGTCAGCGCGTCGGTACGGGCTTCTCGCCGCGATAGTCATAGAAGCCGCGCCCGGATTTCCGGCCGAGCCAGCCCGCCTCGACGTATTTCACGAGGAGCGGGCAGGGCCGGTATTTCGAATCCGCCAGGCCCTCGTGCAGGACCTGCATGATCGAAAGACACGTATCGAGCCCGATGAAGTCGGCGAGCTGCAGCGGCCCCATGGGATGGTGGGCGCCAAGCCGCATGGCCGTGTCGATGGCGTCCACCGAGCCGACGCCCTCGTGGAGGGCGTAGATCGCCTCGTTGATCATCGGCAGCAGGATGCGGTTGACGATGAAGGCCGGGAAATCCTCGGCCATGGTTACCGTCTTGCCGAGGCGGGTGGTGAATTCCTTGGCGGCGACGAAGGTCGCATCGGCGGTGGCGATGCCGCGGATGATCTCGACCAGCTCCATCTTCGGCACCGGGTTCATGAAATGGATACCGATGAATTTCTCCGGCCGGTCGGTGGCTGCCGCCAGCCGGGTGATCGAGATCGACGAAGTGTTGGTGGCGAGGAGCGCGGTTGGCTTCAACGCCGTTGAGACATGGCGGAGGATCTGACGCTTGACCGCCTCGTCCTCGACCGCCGCCTCGATGACGAGGTCGGTGTCGGCGAAAGCGTCATAGGTGCCGGCAGCGCCGAGATGGGCCATGGCCGCCTTGCGCTGGGCTTCGGTGAGCTTGCCGGCGGCGACCTGGCGGCCGAGGTTGACGTCGATGGCGGCGAGCGCAGTCTTGACGCGCTCGGCGCCGACGTCGTTGAGGAGGACGTCATAGCCGGCGACAGCGCATACCTGCGCAATGCCGCTTCCCATCTGCCCGGCGCCGATAACACCGATCTTCGCGATACTCATGGCTGACCCTTACATCTCCTATCGCTTTGCCGTCAAAGAGCTTCGGTCAGGGCGGGGAGGATTTCGTACAGATCGCCGACGAGCCCGTAGTCGGCGACGCTGAAAATGGGTGCGTCCGGATCCTTGTTGATGGCGACAATAACCTTGGCGTCCTTCATGCCGGCGAGATGCTGGATGGCGCCGGAAATGCCAATGGCAATATAGAGTTCAGGCGCCACCACCTTACCGGTCTGGCCGACCTGAAGCTCGTTCGGCGCGTAGCCGGCATCAACCGCCGCGCGCGAGGCGCCGATGGCAGCCTTCAGCTTGTCGGCGAGGGGTTCGAGATACTTACGGAAGTTTTCCGCTGACTGGAAGGCGCGTCCGCCAGAAATGACGACGCGGGCAGCGGTGAGGTCCGGCCGTTCGGAGCGGGTAAGCTCCGCGCCGACGAAAGTCGATACCTGGCGTGTTGCCGGCACCGCGACGGTTTCCACCGGGGCGGTTCCACCTTCCCCCGCCGGCTTGAAGGCGGCGGCGCGAACGGTGATGACCCGCTTGGCGTCACCGGTCTTGACTGTTTCCAGCGCGTTGCCGGCGTAGATCGGACGTTCGAAGGTGTCCGGCGCGACGACCTTGACGATCTCAGAGACCTGCATCACGTCGAGGAGCGCGGCGACCCGCGGCATGACGGTCTTCCCCGTTGCTGTTGCTGCAGCCACAAATGCGTCGTAGCCGTCGGCAAGCGAAATGATCAGCGCCGCCAACGGCTCG
>JAYTZZ010000252.1:0-6555 GCA_043741595.1 Hyphomicrobiales bacterium
AGCACCAGCGGACGGAGCGTCGGCTCGGCGACCTGAACGCCAAGCGCGGCAGGCACGGCAAAGCCGAGCGAGCAGTAATAGGCGGCGCCGAGGAAACGCGCCCCGTTGTGGATGTAGAGATCCTCCGCCCCGAAGAGCGCATCGCCCGTGTCGGCGATCACCACCATGTCGTCCTGGAGGAATGCGTTGATCTGGCGAAAGAGCGCCGCCACGGTCATCGGTTTATCTGTGGCGAGGTAAGGCCCGGGATGCTCCGGGTGATCGTATGCATCGAAGACGCGACGTTGCCACGAGCGTGAGGCAAGGCCGCCGACGAAATCTTCCATCCGCACATCATCATAGGAATGGAGCCCGACGCCGACGCGATCCTTGGCGGCATAGATCGAGAAGCGCCGGTCGATGTGCGCGGTGTAGATGCCAAGGTTCATGTCGGTCATCATCGCGCCGAGCAAAATGATGCAGTCGCTGGCCTCGACATACTCACGGACATTCTCCCGGCCCATGGCGCCCTCGTACACGCCGATGTATGCGGGGTCGGACTCGGGAAACACCGACTTGCCCATGATCGTCGCGGCGACCGGAATGCCGGTCTTGCGAACGAGTTCAGCCAGCGCGTCTTGCAGGCGGAAGCGATGGAGTTCCTCTCCAGCGAGTATGACGGGGTGCTTTGCCGCAGCGATGCGATCGGCCGCTTCCGACACGGCAAGGGCTAGCGCCTCTGCGTCGCTCTCCTCGGCCGCGAGCGGACGATTCTTGCCCGGTAGGATCTCGGCAAGCACCATGTCGCGCGGAATTTCGATGTAGACCGGGCGGCTCGCGCGGCGTGCCAGCGCCAGCACACGGTCGATCTCGCCGGCGGCGGTTTCCGGATCGTCCAGAACGGCGGTCGCGACAGTCAATTCTTCGAACACCTTCTGCTGTGTATCGAAAGCGCGGACCTTGTGATGCAGGAGCGTGTTCTGCCGGCGCTCGCGCGTGCCGGGCGCACCGCTGATGAGAACGATCGGCGAACGTTCCGCGTAGGCCTGCGCCACGGCATTGGCGATCTTCAACCCACCGACGCAGTAGGTGATGCAGGCCGCACCGAGCCCCTTGACCCGCGCGTACGCATCGGCAGCGAAACCCGCGCCCTGCTCGTCGCAGGTGTTGATAATCTTGAGTGGACTCTTCTCCATCTCGTTGAAGAAGGTGAGCACATAGTCGCCGGGGACGCCGAAGACGTAGCCGACGCCCTGCTCGCCGAGGCGGCGGATCAGATAGCCGCCGATGGTTTCAGTCATGCTCGTCTCCCGTATTCATCGCTGTCGCGCGATCGCAACGTGCAGAATAGCAACTTCCTCTCGCCTCACGACGACACGTTGCGCTTGAAATGGTCGCATTCTGCTGCTTCGATTGATTCGCGAGGCCGTTCGAGCGCGATTCGGAGCAGCCGGTGAGGCGAGCATTACAATTTTTCTTCGCGATGGCTCTCGTCACCGGCGCGATTGACGCCGCCTACGGCGTGACGCCGGAACAGTTCCTGCGGCGCTTCCTCGCCGACCCCCCCTCTGTTTTCAACGAAGGCGCGAAGCTGGCACGGAAGCCCGTGGTGGCGCCGCTCCTCGACGTGCCCCTGCCGCATCTGCGGCCAGTGATCGCCTCGGTGGCACCGGTGCTCGAGTATCAGGGCGGGGATGATGTCGCCACGGGAACGATCGTCGCCGCGCCAGTTGACGACAAGCCGATCGGCGACATGCCGCTTCCGCGTCTGAGACCCGTCGATCTGTTGCCTGCCCTGACCACGCCCGATACGGAAGGTCCGAAGTTGGCGGCACTTCCGCAGGAGCAGCCTTTGCCGAGACCGGCGCCCCTCCCGAAACTGATCAAGCCGCCGCCTGCGGCTGGTTCGATCTGCGGCGTCGCCATCGCCAGACTGGGCGTCATCGCTACGCCGCTCGCGCCGATCGAGGAGGGCGACTGCGGCGTTGAAGCGCCCGTTGCGATATCCGCTCTCGACGGCGGTGCCATCGATTTCACGACAAAGGCAATCGTCGAATGTGATCTCGCCGAGGAACTCGCCACCTGGGTCAAAGACTTCGTCGCGCCGAAGGTTGAGAAGGCGTTCGGCGGCAAGCTGACCGGCCTGCGCATCGCCGACTCGTATTCATGCCGCACGCGCGACCACATCCCGGACGCCAAGCTGTCCGAGCACGCCCACGGCCATGCCATCGACATTTCCGGCTTTCGTGTCGGCAAGCGCTGGATCGAGGTCGGCCCCGGCTGGACCGGTGGCGGCGATGACGCTGCGTTTCTCGCCGACGTGCGGGAATCTGCGTGCGGGCCGTTCACGACGGTGCTGGGCCCCGGGTCGGATACCTTCCACACCGACCATTTCCATCTCGACATGATCGAGCGGCGGACGGCGGGACCGAGCAAGGGGCTGTACTGCAAGTAGGGCGTCCGCCGACTACGCCCCGAACACGACCAGCAGATCCTTGGCGTCGATCTGGCTGCCGGCTGAGACCAGCACCTCGGCGATCGTGCCGTCGCGCTCGGCGTGAAGCGCAGTCTCCATCTTCATTGCTTCGATGGAGAGAAGAATGTCGCCGGCCTTGACCGACTGACCCGCCTTGACGGCGAGCGTTGAAACAACGCCCGGCATCGGCGCGGCGACGTGGGCGGGGTTGCCCTCCTCCGCCTTGCGGCGGGCCTCCGCGCCGGTAGCGCCATGGGCGCGGTCGGGGACCTTGGCCATGCGCGGCTGGCCATTCATCTCGAAGAAGACGCGGCGGAAGCCCTGCTCGTCGGTATCGCCGACGGCCTGCGTGCGCACGACCAGCGTCTTGCCCTTCTCGAGCTCGATGAGAATCTCCTCGCCGACCGGGAGGCCGTAGAAGAATACCGGCGTCGGCAGCACGCTGACCGGACCATAGGTGTCGGCCGCCTTGGCGAAGTCCGAATAGACTTTCGGGTACATGAGGTAGGAGGCGAGCGCCTTGTCGTCGACCTCAGAGCCGGCCTTCTCGGCGGCAGTCTTGCGCTCGGCCTCCAAGTCGGCGGGCGCAAGCAGCGAACCGGGACGCACCGTGATCGGCGCGGCGCCCTTCAGCACCTTCTTCTGCAGCGCGGATGGCCATCCGCCGGGCGGCTGGCCCAGATCGCCGCGCAGCATCTGCACGACCGAGTCCGGAAAGGGAACGTCCTTCTTCGGGTCGACGATATCCGCCGGCGTCAGGTCCGAAGCGACCATCATCAGCGCAAGATCGCCGACCACCTTCGATGACGGCGTCACCTTGACGATATCGCCGAAAAGCATATTGGCGTCGGCATAAGCGCGGGCGACTTCGTGCCAGCGCGCTTCGAGACCGAGCGAACGCGCCTGCTCCTTGAGATTGGTGAATTGGCCCCCCGGCATCTCGTGCAGGTAGACCTCGGACGCGCCGGCTCGGAAATCGGCTTCGAACGCGACGTACTTGGCGCGCACCGCCTCGAAATAGAACGAGATTCGGCGGATCGCCTCTGGATCGAGACCAGTGTCGCGGTCGGTATCGGCTAGCGCCTCAACCAGCGAGCCGAGATTGGGCTGGGAGGTCAGGCCGGACATGGAATCCATCGCCGCGTCGAAGGCATCGACGCCGGCCTCGACCGCGGCAAGTACGGACGCAGCCGCGATGCCCGAGGTGTCGTGCGTGTGGAAGTGGATGGGGAGGTCCGTCTCCTCGCGAAGAGTCGCCACCAGCTTCTTGGCGGCGGCGGGCTTGAGGAGGCCCGCCATGTCCTTGATGCCGATGATATGGGCGCCGGCGTTTTCCAGTTCGCGCGCCAGCCCGACGTAATACTTGAGGTCGTACTTGGCGCGATCCGGATCGAGGATGTCGCCGGTGTAGCACATGGCGCCTTCGCAGAGCTTGCCGGCTTCGCGAACGGCATCCATGGAGATGCGCATGTTCTCCACCCAGTTCAGGCAATCGAACACGCGGAAGAGATCGATGCCGCCTGCGGCCGCTTGGGCGACGAAGAACTTGACGACGTTGTCAGGGTAGTTGGTGTAGCCGACCGCGTTGGAGCCGCGGAGCAGCATCTGGAGGAGAAGGTTCGGCACCTTCTCGCGGATGTCGGCGAGCCGCTCCCATGGATCTTCGGCGAGGAAACGCATCGCGACATCGAAGGTCGCCCCGCCCCAGCATTCGAGCGACAGCAGATTGGGCAGCGCCGCGGCGTAGGCCGGCGCAATCGCCGCCAGGTCGTGGGTGCGCATGCGCGTGGCGAGCAACGACTGGTGCGCGTCGCGCATGGTGGTGTCTGTGACGAGCACACGCTTCTCCTCGCGCATCCAGCGGGCGAAGGATTCGGGTCCGTCACGATCGAGCCGCTGCTTGGTGCCGGGCGCCGGCAGCGCGTCGAAACGCGGCGGCGGGACAGTGAGGCCGTCGGCGGCGGGCTTCACCCGGCCGCGCGTGTCGGGGTGGCCGTTGACGGTGACGTCGGCGATGTAGGTGAGGAGCTTGGTGGCGCGGTCGCGACGCCTGACCGATTCGAACAGCGCCGGCGTCTGGTCGATGAAGCGCGTCGTGTAGCTGGCGTCTCGGAACTGCGGATGGTTGATGACGTTTTCGAGGAACGTCAGGTTAGTGGCGACGCCGCGGATGCGGAATTCGCGGAGCGCGCGGTTCATGCGCGCGATCGCTTCAGCCGGCGTCGGCGCCCAGGCCGTGACCTTCTCCAGCAGCGGATCGTAGAAGCGCGTGATGACCGCGCCGGAATACGCCGTGCCGCCGTCGAGCCGGATACCGAAGCCCGTCGCGCCGCGATAGGCAGTGATGCGCCCATAGTCGGGGATGAAGTTCTGCTCCGGGTCTTCGGTCGTGATCCGGCACTGGAGGGCGTGGCCGTTGAGACGAATCTCGCCCTGGCGCGGCACCCCGGATTCCGGCTCGCCGATGGCCGCACCCTCGGCGATGCGAATCTGCGCCTTGACAATGTCGATGCCGGTCACCTGCTCGGTGACGGTATGCTCGACCTGGATGCGCGGATTGACCTCGATGAAATGGAAGGCACCGGTATCGGCATCCATCAGGAACTCGACGGTGCCCGCGCCGAAATATTTCGCCGCATGGGCGATGGCGACCGCGTGCTTCGCCAGCTCAGCGCGCTGATCGTTGTCGAGGTAGGGCGCCGGAGCGCGCTCGACCACTTTTTGATGGCGGCGCTGCACTGTGCAGTCGCGCTCGAACAAGTGAACGATGGAGCCATGCTTGTCGGCGAGGATCTGCACCTCGACGTGGCGCGCTCGCTCCACGAGCTTTTCGAGATAAACGTCATCCTTGCCGAAGGCGGCCTTCGCTTCGCGCTTCGCCGCTGGCAGATCGCGGACCAGCGTCGCCTCGTCGGGAATGACGCGCATGCCGCGCCCGCCCCCGCCCCACGATGCCTTCAGCATCACCGGGTAGCCGATCTTGCCGGCCTCCGCCTTCGCCGCCTCGATGTCATCCGCCAGCGGCTGGCTCGCCGGCATAACCGGCACGCCGACGGAGACGGCGAGATTGCGCGCCGAGACCTTGTCGCCGAGCATGCGCATCGTGTCCGGCGAAGGGCCGATGAAGGTGATGCCGGCAAGCGCGCAGGCCTCGGCGAGGTCGGGGTTCTCCGAAAGGAAGCCGTAGCCAGGGTGGATGGCATCGGCGTGGGACTCGCGCGCCACGCGGATGATCTCGGGGATGTTGAGGTAAGCCTCGATCGGACCCAAGGTCTTGCCGTCCGGCGTCTTGCCGATCTGGTAGGCCTCGTCGGCCTTGAACCGGTGGAGGGCGAGCTTGTCCTCCTCGGCGAAGACCGCGACCGTCCCGAGGCCAAGTTCGGTCGCCGCGCGGAAGACACGGATGGCGATTTCAGACCGGTTGGCGACAAGAACCTTGGTGATCGGCACGCGCGGCAGCCTCAGGAAACGCCCGGAAACAGCCCCTACTTAGCCGGATTGTGCGCCTGCGAAAAGGTGGATTGTGCAGGTGCGAAGGCGGGCCAGCCAGCTATGTCTCTCCCGGACCCGCATCGTCATAAACAGCGCGAATGGCATTCACCGCCTCGGCGATCCGGTCGCTGTCGGGCGCCGTTTCGAACGGGGCGCGGAAATGACGGCCAAGGAGCGCGCCGGTCGAGCCGATCCGCCGTTGCTCCGCGATGGTCCATGCCGGGTCGACGGCAAGGCCCGCCTCGCGCGGGTCGGTGACGCCGCCGACGCCAAAGCGGACGCCGCGGACGCGAGCGACGGCCGCGATTGCGTCGAGGACCGGGTGACCCCACAAGTCGATCAGTGATTGCATGCCGAGGCTGAGGGCGAGGTCATTCAGGCCGACGTGGAACTCGGTAAGGCCCGCCTCAACGATCGTCCGATCGAGATCCGCGACCGCTTCGGCGGTCTCGACCAGCGGCAAGACGACGGCGCGGCCGCCGATGAGTTCGGCGAAGCGCACAACAGTTTCGGCCTCGTGGAAGAAGGGCAGCATCAGACCGTCAACGCCAAGCCCGATGGCCCGCTCGACGTCGTCCGCCGTCTCTTCGTTCAGGGGATCCAATCGC